>JBQEKJ010000279.1:2145-3237 GCA_052103835.1 Pauljensenia sp. | reverse complement strand
GCCACCCGCGCCCTAGTTCTCCGCCCGCCCCAGCCGCCAGTACCCCATGAACGCCACGGCGCGGCGGTCAACGCCCACCTCGGTGACCAGGTGGCGCCGCAAGCGGGTGATCGCACCTGCCTCGCCGGCCAGCCATGCGTACAGCGGAGCGCTCTTCAGGGCCGCGCCCCCTCGTGCGGTGCGGGGCACCTCCCACAGGACGTCGTGGTCCACGTCGATCTCCTCCACCTGCGCGCCGCGTCCCTCCGGGGCGAGCAGGGCGGCGGCCTCCTGGACCGCCCCCACCAGGTGGTCACCCCGCGTGGACTCCTCCCGCGAGGCCACGCGGTACTCGAATCCGGGGTGTGCGGGCAGGTAGGAGGTGTCGCCCTCGTGGGGGACCTCCAGGACCACGGTGCCGCGCGCCGCGGGCGGCAGCTGCTCCAGGATGACGGCCAGGGCGGGGGCGGCGGTCTCGTCACCGGCCAGCAGGAGGCGTTCGGTATGCGCGGGCGGCACGAAGTCGATGCCGTAGTTGACCCCCGTCATGGAGCGGGTGGGGCCGAGGATCAGGACCTCGTCGCCCACGCCCGCCCCCAGGATCCACTCCGAGGCGGGGCCGAGCGCCTCGTGGACCACCATGTCGATGTCGACCTCTCGCGCGTCGTGGCGCACCGCGCGGGTGGTGTAGGTCCGGAAGGGGGGACGCGCCTCCTCGGGCATCGCCCGCCACGTCGGGTACCACTCGTCATCGGTGGGCATGGCGTCCAGCCCGGCGCCGGGCCGGGGGAAGACGACCTTGATCCGCTGGTCGAAGCCGGGGTCGCCGTACCCGGCGAGGTCCTCGGAGTGGAAGGTGAAGCGCCGGAAGCTCGGGGTCACGTCCTCCACGCGGCTCACGGCCGCCCGGAAGAAGCGGTAGGCGTCAGGCCTGGGCGTCATGGTGGGCTCCGATCGGGGTCAGGGTCGGGTTCCCCGGCGAGGCCGGGTTCTCCGCCGGGTTCGGCTCCGCGTCCGCGGACGAGGGTGGCGCCGGTGCGTCCGACGCGGACGAGGGCGCGGCCACGTCGCCCTGAGTCAGGTCGCCCAGGGTCCCGTCATCCGCAGCTACGC
>JBQEKJ010000279.1:0-2135 GCA_052103835.1 Pauljensenia sp. | reverse complement strand
GCGTCAGGCCGGGGCGTCATGGTGGGCTCCGATGGGGGTGAGTGTCGGGTTCTCCTGCGGGCGCGCGACCTCCGCGCCAAGCACGTGGTGCCGTCCTCTCGGCAGCATGAGCGGTGTGCCCGACACCGGGTCGGGCACCACCAGCGCGTCCAGGGCGAACACCTCGCGCACCATCTGCTCCGACATGACGGGGCCGGGGGCACCGCTGGCCACCAGCCGCCCGTCACGCATGGCGAGGATGTGGTCGGCGTAGCGCGCGGCCAGGTTCATGTCGTGCATGACCATGACGATGGTGGTCCCGCGCTCGCGGTTGAGGTCGGTGAGCAGGTCGAGGATCTCGATCTGGTGGGTGACGTCGAGGAAGGTCGTGGGCTCGTCGAGCAGCAGGATGTCGGTCTCCTGGGCCAGGGCCATGGCGATCCAGACGCGCTGGCGCTGCCCACCCGAGAGTTCGTCGACGGAGCGGTCGGCCAGGTCCGCGGTCCCGGTCGAGGCCAGCGCCCGGGCGACGACCTCGTAGTCGTGCGCGCTCCAGCGTGACAGGAGTCGCTGGTGGGGATGGCGTCCGCGTCCCACCAGGTCCGCCACGGCGATGCCCTCGGGGGCGATGGGGTGCTGGGGGAGCAGGCCGAGGATGCGGGCGATGTGCTTGGAGGGCAGGGTGCGCACGTCCTGGCCGTCGAGGAGCATTGTGCCCTCGCGGGCGGGCAGCAGGCGGGCGAGGCCACGCAGGAGGGTGGACTTCCCGCATCCGTTGGGGCCCACGATCGCCGTGATGCGACCCGAGGGAATCTCCAGGTCCAGGTGCTCCACGATGGTGCGCTCCCCGTATCCCAGGGTGAGGTCCTGGGTGGCGAGTGTGTGGGAGGGGGCGTCCCCCGGCGCATGTTCCGGCGGTCGTGTCTCGGTCACAGTGAGCCTCCGGCTTTGTTGGTCCTGATGAGGAGGAAGACGAGGTAGGGGGCGCCCAGGACTCCGGTGATGACGCCGACGGGGTAGCGCGTGTCGAAGGCGAACTGGCCCACCAGGTCCGAGCCGAGGACCAGGAGGGCTCCGACCAGGGCGGCGGGCACCAGCAGGGACGCGCCGGGGCCGACGATGCGCGCGGCGATGGGTCCGGCCATGAAGGCCACGAAGGCGATGGGGCCGCTGGCGGCGATGGCGAATGCCAGCAGGGCCACGGCGCAGATGAACAGCAAGACGCGTGAGCGCGTGACGGACACCCCCAGGGAGGTCGCCGACTCATCGCCCAGACGCAGGATCTCCAGGGAGCGTCCCTGGCCCAGCATCACGGGGACCAGGACCGCCCAGGACAGTGCCAGCGGGGTGAGGACCTGCCAGGTCGCGCCGTTGAGGCTCCCGGTGAGCCACTGCATCGCGGACTGCAGGTCCCAGGCGGCGGCCTGGGAGAGGACGTAGGTGACCACGCTGTTGAGCATGGAGGCGACCCCGATGCCGATGAGGATCAGGCGGGTGCCGGCGAATCCTGAGCGGTGGGAGAGCAGGTAGATGGTCGCGGCGGTGGCCAGCGCGCCGCCGAGCGCCATCAGGGACACAGCCGTCCCGCTGAGGGAGAGCATGACGATCCCGAAGACGGCTGCGGCGCTGGCGCCGGCGCTGATGCCGATGACGTCAGGCGAGGCCAGCGGATTGCGCAGCATGGTCTGGAAGGTGACGCCGGCGATGCCGAATGCCGATCCGCACAGCGCACCCATGGCCGTGCGCGGCAGGCGGAGCTCCCCGACGGTGAAGGAGGCCCCGGGAACCTGGTGGCCCAGGATGACGCGCAGGACCTCGCCGGGACCGTAGAAGGTGCGTCCGACCATGAGCGACACTGCCAGCAGGACCAGGACTGAGGCGGCGAGCGTCAGGGTGAGGACCAGGTGGCGGCGGGTGCGGGTTCGGCGTCCTGCGACGATGGCGGCCTGGACATGCGCCGGGTCCGGTGGACCCAGGGGTACGAGGGCGTGGGCGGTGGTGTCCGAGGACGCTGGGTCGAGGGTCCGGGTGCTCACAGGTCCCTCACCTTCTGCCGACGCACGATCCAGATGAAGAAGGGGGCCCCGATGACCGCGGTGACGATGCCGACCTCCACCTCGGAGGGGCGGGCCACCAGGCGGCCGACGATGTCGGCT
>JBQEKJ010000278.1:0-3243 GCA_052103835.1 Pauljensenia sp. | reverse complement strand
TCCACCTCGGCACCCGGACTGCGCAGTGCGCTGATCGCGTACCAGGCGGCGGTGCCCAGCAGGGCGATGACGAGCGCGAGGACCAGGGTGGTGCGCACGCGACGGCGACGGCGCCTCTTGCGCGCCCGTGCCCGCTCGTGCTCGAGGCGCCGGGAGCGCAGGCCCGAGGTGGTCTCACCGGTGGAGAAGGAGGTGGCGGTACGGGTCGGGGCCGGGATGTGCCCGGCCCCCGACCCGGCCTGCTGGTCCCTCTGGCCGCGCTGGTACTCACGTCGACTCGGGTAGGGAGCCCGCGGCGTCTCAGGTGTGGTCACTGTGCGTTCTTCCGGGTCGTCGGCGCCACGGGGGCGCCCGGGGCGTGTTGTCCCAGTCGCTCCTCCTCCAGCGCCTGCTCGAGGATGACCTGCGCCGCCACCTGGTCCACGACCGCCCGGTGCTCCCTCTCGGGAACACCCGACTCACGCAGCCGGTGATGCGCCTGGTTGGAGCTTAGTCTCTCGTCGACCATGCACACACGGACCTGCGGCAATGCGTCCGCGATCCGTCGCGCGTAGCGGCGGGCGCCCTTGGCGGAGATGCCCTCGGTCCCCCGGAGGTGGCGTGGGAGACCGACCACCACCTCAATCGCGGAGAACTCCCGCGCGATCTCCACCAGACGGTCCAGCTCGGTCCCGTCGTCAGCGCGGTGCAGGGTCTCCACGGGCAGGGACATGATCCCGTCGGGGTCGCTGCGGGCGACGCCGATGCGGACCGTGCCCACGTCGACGCCCAGGCGGACCCCCCGGCGCATGCTCACAGGTGGTCGACCTCCGTCGTCACCGCCTGCAGGGCGTCGGCGAGGGCGGAGACATCCGTCCCGCCCCCCTGGGCGACGTCATCGCGACCACCGCCGCCACCACCCAGTGCACCAGCGGCGACGCGGACGAGCTGGCCGGCACGCAGTCCCAGCGTGCGGGCGGAGGCGTTCGTGGCGACCACGACACCCGGTTTGCCGTCATTGACCCCGACGAGGGCCACCACGCTCGGGTGTTCGTCACCCAGCCTGCGGCGCACGTCCAGGGCGAGCTCACGCAGGGCATCGGTGGAGGCGATCTCGCCGACGTCGAAGGTCGCGAGCATCGTGTCGCCGTGGAGACCCGCCGAGAGGGCGACCTCCTGTGCCCGGGACAGTGCGATCCTGGTGCGCAGCTCAGCGACATTGCGCTCGAAGGCGCGGATCTTGGTCATCATGGTGCCCACCCGGTCGGGAAGGTCCTGGGCGCGGCCCCCCACCAGGGCTGCCAGCTGGGAGACGATGGCATGCTCCTTGGCCTGGAACTCGTAGGCACCCTCCCCCACGAGTGCGTCGATGCGACGCACACCGGAACCGATGGAGGCCTCCCCCAGCACCGCGACGCGACCGAGGGTGCCGGTGGTGGGCATGTGGGTGCCGGCGCAGAACTCCTTCGACCAGTCACCACCGATGGAGACCACGCGCACCTCCTTGCCGTACTTCTCGCCGAAGAGCGCCATGGCGCCCGTGGCCCGGGCCTGCTCGATGGGCATGACCTCGGAGGTGACGGCGAGGTCCTCGGCGAGCTTCTCGTTGACCAGCTCCTCGATGCCCTCCACCTGGTCCGCCGCCAGTGCGGAGCCGTGCCGGAAGTCGAAACGCAGCCGGGAGGGCGCGTTCTCGGAGCCGGCCTGGGTGGCGGTGTCCGAGACGATCTCGTGGAGGGCCTTGTGGACCATGTGGGTGGCGGTGTGGGCGCGGGCGATCGCCGTGCGGCGCACCGGGTCGATCTCCGCCCAGGCCTTCGCGCCCTGGGTGAGGGTGCCCTCGGTGAGGGTGCCGCGGTGCACGGACAGGCCACGCACCGGCGCCTGGACGTCGTGCACCTCGACGACCGCACCGTCGGCGGTCCGGATGGTGCCATGGTCGGCGAGCTGCCCGCCCATCTCGGCGTAGAACGGTGTCTGGTCGAGGATCACCTCGACCTCGGCGGGCGCGGTCGCCGCGGGCACGGACTGGCCATCCACCAGGAGGGCCTCGACCTCGGCCTCCGCCGCGGTGTCCGTGTAGCCGAGGAAACGGGAGCCCCCGCCCATGCGGCGTTCCAGGTCGTGGAACACGCGCACATCGGCGTGTCCCGTCTTCTTGGCGCGGGCGTCGGCGCGGGCACGCTCCTTCTGCTGCTCCATGAGGGTGCGGAAACCCTGCTCATCGACGTGGACGCCCTGCTCGGCCGCCATCTCCAGGGTGAGGTCGATGGGGAAGCCGTAGGTGTCGTGCAGGGCGAAGGCCTGCGCACCCGAGATCAGGGTCGGACCACCCTGCTCCTTGGCGTGGGCCACGGCCGTGTCGAGGATCGTGGTGCCCGCGGACAGGGTCCGGCGGAACGCCTCCTCCTCGCCGTAGGCGACATCGGAGATCGTGTCCCAGTCGGTGACGAGCTCCGGGTACGAGGGCGCCATGGCATCGCGGGAGACCGGGAACAGGGTCGGCAGAGTGGGGGCGTCCACACCCAGCAGACGCATGGAACGGATGGCGCGACGCATGAGGCGTCGCAGCACGTATCCGCGCCCGTCGTTGCCGGGCCGCACGCCGTCGGAGATCAGCATCATGGAGGAGCGCACGTGGTCGGCGACCACGCGCATGCGCACGTCGTCCTCGTCATTGACGCGGTATCCGTGACCGGACATCTCCTGCACGGCCTCGATGACGGGGAACACCTCGTCGATCTCGTACATGTTCGCCTTGTCCTGGAGGACGAAGGCGAGGCGCTCCAGGCCGGCACCGGTGTCGATGGCCTTCTGGTCGAGCTCGCCGAGCAGGGGGTAGTCCTTGCCCTCGCCCTCCCCGCGCATGTACTGGTCGAAGACCAGGTTCCACAGCTCCAGGTACCGGTCGCCGCCGGGGTCCACATTGCCACCCACGGCCTCGGGACCGTAGGCGGGCCCCCGGTCGTAGTGCCACTCGCAGCAGGAACCTGCGGGCCCCGGCTGGCCGGTGTCCCAGAAGTTCTCCTCCCGGGGCAGGCGCACGATGTGGTGGGGGTCCATGCCGATCTTGCGGGTCAGGACGTCCAGGGCCTCGTCGTCGTGCTCCCAGAGGGTCACCCACAGGCGGTCCCCGTCCAGACCGTACTTCCCCTCGTCCTCGGCGCCGGTGAGGAGGTCCCACGCGAAGTCGATGGCACCCTCCTTGAAGTAGTCGCCGAAGGAGAAGTTCCCGTTCATCTGGAAGAACGTGCCGTGGCGCGT
>JBQEKJ010000277.1:0-3252 GCA_052103835.1 Pauljensenia sp. | reverse complement strand
CGTCCAGCAACTCCTCCATCCATTCCACCGGTCGCCGACCGAGTCCCACCTCCAGGACCGCTCCCACCAGGGACCTGACCATCGAGTGGCAGAAGGCGTCCGCCGAGACGTCGATGCACACGACCCCGCCCTCGTACGAGAAACGGAACTCGCGCAACGTGCGGATGGTGGTCGCGCCCTCACGCGGGCGGCAGAAGGAGAGGAAGTCGTGCTCTCCGAGCAGCACGCGGGTGGCGCGCTCCATGGCGGCGAGGTCCAGTGTGCCGCGCGGCAGCCACAAGACGTCGTGGCGGCGCAGCGGGTCCCGGGCGTCGATGCGCTCACAGAGGCGGTAGGTGTAGTGCCGACCCGTGGCGGAGAACCGGGCATCGAAGTCGTGGGAGACCTCCTGGGCGGAATGGATGACGACGTCGCTGGTGCCCCGGGGGGCCCGGGGCAGGCCTGCGGCGTCCGCCCGCTCCCCCGCTGCTCGCGCAAGCAGCCCGTTGATGCGCAGGGCGAAGGCGACGGCGGCGCTGCGACCGGTGCTCCCGACGCCGACCTGCGCGCTGCGCGATCCGCCATCGGGCCGGTCGGGTGAACCGTCGGGTGACTCGCCGGGCACACGACTGTCGGGCACTCCGCCGGGCAGTGCGCTCGACAGTCCGCCGTCGATGGCGGAGCCCCTGACCATGGAGGCACCCAGGTCGGCGAGCTCGGACGATGCTCTCCGGGAACTGCGAGCCTCGGGGCGTCCACGCAACCCATCCCAGACCGCGCGTGGCACGTCGATGTGTGCCACCTGGTGACGGGCGTGGACGCCAGCGTCCGTGCGCCCCGCGACCGTGAGTCGGAGAGGCATCCGCGTCAGGGTGTGCAGCGCCTCGGTGAGCTCCCCCTCGACGGTACGCAGTCCGGGCTGGATCGCCCATCCGTGGAAATCAGTGCCGTCATAGGCGAGGTTGAGACGGACCCGGACGCTGTCCGCCGACGAGGGCGACCACCGCCCGGACTCCTGTGCGCGATCCAGCGACACCTGGTCGTCGCCACGGACGCCTCCCTCCCCGACTTTCCCGTGCCCGGGCCCAACGACCTGGGGAGCCGGTGCGCCTGCGCGGGTGCTCCCGGACAGGGACTCCACGGCACCGGCGCGAGAGCTGTCGTGCCCAGAAGTGACAGTGTCCGCGCGACCGGACACGATGGGAACCTCCACGGCGCTGATGTGGGCCTTCCCGGACGGGACCGTCACAGGCTCCACGCCCGCACTCCGCCGACGATGCCGGCATCATTCGGAACGATCACCACGTCTTCGCCCATCCGCACGCGGTTGGGTGTGGTGATGCGCTTGGAGTTGCCACCCCCGAGGTAGAGACGGTCCCACATGTACATGGGGCGGAGACCCTCGACCACACGCCGGACCCGGCGTGACCAGTGGGCATCACCCAGGCGCAGTCGCTCATGCTCGCCGATGTAGTCGTCGTAGGTGAGCCCCCAGCGCACGAAACCCTGGGACACCTCGACGTGGGGTGCGAGGCACCCGGCATCGAACACCGAGTTCCCCAGGCCGGTGCCCAGGGTGATGATCATCTCCAGGCCCTTGCCCGCGATGACTCCGGCTCCGGCCACCTCGGCGTCATTGAGGACCAACGTGGGCAGACCCAGGGCATCGGCGACGGCGCGGCGCATGTCGAAGTGGTCCCATGCCTCGACCAGGTCGGGCACGATGCGTGAGCGCGGCCCCTCCTTGGTGATGTAGTGCGGCGTCGCGATGACCACGCCGTGGCGGATCATGCCGGGCATCCCCATCGTCACGCGCGTCGCATCGGGCAGGGAGGCTGCCAGTTCCACGACGGTGCGGACCAGCAATTGGGGCGGCAGCGGATAGGGCGTGGGCGTTCGCCGTGCGGGTGCGGTGAGGGTCCCGCCCTCGTCGACGACGGACGCCTTGATCCCTCCACCGCCACAGTCGACGGCCAGGGTCATCTCCTCGGACATGGCCCCAGCCTAGTTGCCGGACGGGGACTGGCCGGACGCCCGGTGGGCGGACCACGCCCGTCCACAGGCGCTCGACCCTGTCCACGCCCCTCCACAGGTGGGGTGTGTGGAGGTGGTCGTCCTCCGTCCATCTCGACACAGTGGCACGACGCGACTGTCGACAGTCCATCGACCACCGGACGAGGGATGGAAGCCATGGAACAGATGCAGACATGGAGGGACGTCGGAGGCCACATCGTCCTGTGCACCCGGGACCACAGGGTCCGGCCAGGGTCCCGGTCCCCAGCTCCCGGCCTCACCGGAGATCCGTCGGGACTCCTCCGCATTGACCGACACGTCCACCTGGACCTGCGCCACCTCGACGGACTCAACGGACTCAACGGACTCAACGGATCGTGGGCGCAACGGGAGGCCACCGACATGGCCCGGACCAGGGCCGTGTCGCGGCGCTCCGGGCCCGATTCCGTCATCCATGGGAGAGCGCCGCACCCGTTCGCGGATTGCGTCGGTACGCCCCCTCCGGCGACATCCACCTGTGGCATCCCTGGAGACCGAGCACCCTTCCCCGTCACGTCCCCAGCATCCGTCTGCCCGGTCTCACCCCGATCCCCGAGTGCCAGGTCATCCACCACCATCGGTGGATCCCACCCGCCAGCGTGCGTGTGATCGACGGGGCACCAGTCCTGTCCCTGGACGCCACCGCGCTCACCGCTGCCATGTCCCTGCCGGAGGAGCAGTGCTTCACCATCGCAGCTGCTGCCCCCACCGAGCTGTCACACTTCGACCGGCGCGCACAGGAGGTGTGCAGGGTCCGCGAGGAAGAGGTCCGTGTCGACTTCATCCGATTTGTCCGGTCGGACATGGCGGACCCGGAACGGGTGGTGGCAGTTGTCCACGAGTGCCAGTCCCGGATGGGCGTCTCCGACGTCGACCGCTGAGACCGTGGTCAGACCGGGCACAAACTGACAGTCCCGGTGTTGGGAGATTCAGTGACACGTGCCGACGCCAACGACACCGGTCACTGAATCTCGCAGGAACCAGTTCTCGCTGTGCTGACAGCGGACACCCGTCCGGCAGCTCGGGCGGCCGGATCTCGAGGGCCCACAGAGCACCGCGCAACCGGTACCGTACAGTCGGCGCCACGGCACACCGGCGGCATGATGCAGTCACCCCGATCAGAGTGGACAGCGAGAAGGGGCGGGGGGGGCCGGTGGCGCGCCCCCCCCCCCCCCCACGCCCCCCCCCCCCCACCGAACCCGGGCAAAACACAAAAACACC
>JBQEKJ010000276.1:0-3255 GCA_052103835.1 Pauljensenia sp. | reverse complement strand
CACCGTGCGATAGGTGTCCCAGAAGCCGTTGTTGACGGTGAGCTGCCCGTCGACCACACGGCACCCGGTCGCCTCGGGTGTGTGGGGGCGTTCGAGGGGGTGGAACGGGCTGGCGTAGCGCCACTGGGGGTGGTCGGCCGTGCCGACGTTCTCAGCGGCGTCGTCGGGGTAGAGGTGGAGCCGGTACAGGTTCGAGTACAGCGTGACCTGCTGGTCGCGGCTCGCCCCGTCGACCTCCACCTGCCCGAGGCGTCCACGCCACAGCCGGGCGGCACGCTGCGCCACCTCGTCGAAACCAGCCGCGAGTGCGTCGTCGAGTTCGAGGTTCCGCCTGGCCTGCTCGAGACTGAGGAACGACGTCCCCACACGCAGCGTCGCCCGGCGGTCGGCGTCGAGTTCCAGGGTGATCGAGCCACGGACCCCCTCGGCACCTGAAGCGATGACCGGACGGTCGACGGTGGCGTACACGAACATCCGTGGGCTCTCGTCGACGCCGTCGACGTAACCGGTCACGACACCCGGGTCCCCGGGACGTGGCACCGTGAGTCCACCCTCACCATCGGCCTGGTCGAAGACGATGGAGCCGTGCTGGTCGGGATACGTGAAGCGGGCGACGACCGAGAAGCGGGCCGCCGTGATCTCCGCACGCATCCCCCCGTCGGTGTCGACGGAGTAGAGGTGTGGTCGGTCGGTCTCGTCCTCGTGGTCGAACCCGAGCGCGCGCTCGGCACGCCCCAGCGGCGGCTCTGCCGCAGGGTGCGGGAGGAACTGCCACACCCCGCGGTCCCGGATCCAGGGGCTCGGGATGTGTGAGATCGCGAGGGCCTGCAGCGCCGGGCGCCCGTCGTCGCGGTTGTCGGAGTGGTAGCTGTACACCCACCCGGGGGCCGATGCATCGGTCACGGGCGTGGCGAACACCCCGCCGTGTGGGAGGCCCACGAGGGGGGCGGTGTTGCCGCGCGAGTGGGCGACCGTCGAGTGGCTGCCGCGCGTGGTGCGGACGAGGTCGAGCGGTTCGGCGTCGGTGGGCCCGGGCGCGATGCGGACGGCGTTGACGTAGCCCTCCACGGGCAACGCGGCACCTCCCGCGACCGGTGCGACGGCCGAGGTGCGGACCTCGACGGCGCGGACCACCCTGCCGGTCGCGGCGTCGAGCGCGATGCGCTTGAAGGTCCACTGGTCGGCCGAGACCGTCCGGGATGCGTACTGGGCGCCGGGCGCGACACCGACACCGTGCTGGTCGAGCAGGCCCATGTCACCCAGGCGCGAGCCGTCGTCGAAGACGACGTCGAGCGAGACCGCGGTGGCGGCGCAGGCGTCACGGATGTCCGCCTGCGACCGGTCGAGCACGGCGAACACCGCGTACGCGAGCACGTCCCCCTCGCGGACCACGGTGCCCTCCAGGGGTGCGCCCGGCAGCGTGGCGCGGAGGTCACGACCGGCCGCACCCCCGTCCGCAGAGCCTCCCGCATCCCCGGCCACGCCCCCGCCCTCGGAGCGGTACCGCCACACGGGTCCCGGCACGAGCCCCTGCCCCGGACGGGACGCGGGTGCGGACGCCGGGCCGTCGGCGGCCCCGACGACCAGCCTGCGGCAGTCCCCGTCCGCGTGCCTTGGCCTCCCGGCACCGTCGGTGGTGGAGGCGGAGCCGGGGGTGTCTCCCGTCGCCGCCCTCGTCCCCGTCGGGTGCGCCGCGGGCTCCCGGCCCGTGCCCGACGAGGACGGACCCCCGTCCTGGGTGGGGGGACCCTCGAAGGACCGGACTCGTCTCATTCCCATGCTGCGTGTGCTCCTGGGTGTCGAAGGTATGGGTGGCACGTCGCCACGTCGGACGGCCACGGTGCCGGTGTGGGGCGCTCGGCGACCGCGCCGTGGGTTCCCGACCGGGGCCTCAGGGCACGAGGTGTCCGGACGTGCGGAACAGTTCGTACCACTCGGCGCGGGTGAGCTCCACATCGGACCCGGCGGCCGCCTGCGTGACGCGGTCAGGGGTCGTCGTCCCCAGCACGACCTGCATGTGTGCGGGGTGTCGGGTGATCCAGGCGGTCGCGATGGCCATCGGGGAGACGTCGTACTTGGCGGCCATGCGGTCGATGGCCGCATTGAGCTCCGGGTAGTCCGGGGAGCCGAGGAAGACGCCGTTGAAGAACCCCGCCTGGAAGGGCGACCACGCCTGGATGGTGATGTCGTTGAGGCGGCAGTAGTCGACGGTGCCGCCACCGTCGCGGGTCACCGACTGGGGTTCGGCCTGCATGTTGGCGGCCACCCCCTGGGCGATGATCGGCTCGTGCGTGATGGACAGCTGCAGCTGGTTGGCGACGATCGGCTGTCGCACGTACTTGCGCAGCAGGTCGATCTGGCGCGGCGTGTGGTTGGAGACCCCGAAGTTGAGGACCTTGCCCGCGGCCTGGAGCTCGTCGAAGGCACGCGCCACCTCCTCGGGTTCGACCAGGGCGTCGGGGCGGTGCAGCAGGAGGATGTCGATGTGGTCGGTGTCCAGTGCGGCCAGTGATCCCTCGACGGACTCCACGATGTGGTCGCGGGAGAAGTCGAAGTACGGGCCGTCCTTGACGATGCCGGCCTTGGTCTGGATCGTGATGCCGTCGCGCTGGGCGGGGGTGAGCTGCATGGCCCCGGCGAAACGGCGTTCGCACTCGTGCAGCTCGTCCCCGTAGACGTCGGCATGGTCGAAGAAGTCGATGCCGGCGTCGCGCGCGGTGTGCACGAGCTCGCGGATCTGGTCGTCGGACTTCTCCGCGATGCGCATGAGTCCGAGGACGACATTGGGGGCGGTGATGTCCGTCCCGGGCAGGTTGAAGGTCTTCATGGTGGTCCTTCCGGTTGGTGGGTGGAATGTGTGGTGCAGTAGAGGGGATCGTCAGGCGGGGAGACCGACGCGCGGCGGTCCGGCGGGCGGTGGCCCCGCGGCTGGGGTGACGGGCGACGGGCGAGCGACGACGAGGGCGCCCGCCGCCGGGTCACTCGGCGGTCGAGAGCCGCTCGACCTCGTCCGCGCTGAGTCCGAGGTCGGCGGCGAGGGCGGAGTCCCGGATGCTCGTCGGGCGGGAGGCGCCGGGGATGGGGATCACGACGGGCGCGAGGGCGAGCTCCCAGGCCAGTGCCACCTGCTGGGGGCTGACCCCGTGGGCCTCGGCGACCTCACCGAACGCGCGGTGCGCGGACCCCACGGAGCCGGCATTGCGGATGCCACCCAGCGGGGACCAGGGGATGAACGCGATGCCGAGCTCGGCGCAG
>JBQEKJ010000275.1:0-3354 GCA_052103835.1 Pauljensenia sp. | reverse complement strand
CCGGTGTGTGCCGGGCCGGTACCTGCGCCGCCCTCGTCCGCACGGACGAGGGGTCCGCTCGCGCCACTGCCTGCCGCCACCTCTGCGCCGCTGCGCATGCGGAGGACGGCACCGTCGCGCATCTCGATGACGGTGGGGAACCAGGAGGCCACACCCGTGTCATGGGTGACGAGGACCAGTGTGGCGCCGGAGGCTCGACACGCACCGGTGAGGACAGCCATCACCTCATGCCCGGTGACCTGGTCGAGCGCCCCCGTGGGCTCATCGGCGAACACGACCTGCGGACTGGTCACCAGGGCGCGTGCGATGGCGATCCTCTGGGCCTGGCCGCCGGAGAGCTGGCCCGGACGCTGCGCCCCGAGACCTGCGAGGCCCAGGCTCGCCAGGACCTCACGCGCCCGGGTCGTGGCGGCCGGGCGTGATGTGCCGGCCAGCATGAGGGGCAGGGCGACGTTCTCCTCACCCGTGAGTTCCGGGAGCAGCTGCCCGTCCTGGAACACGAACCCGAAGCGCTCCAGACGCAACCGCGAGACCTTTCGCTCAGGCATGCCCACGAGTTCCTCGCCCTCCACCACGACGGAACCGGAGGTCGGCCGCAGCACGCCCGCAAGGCAGTGCAGCAGCGTGGTCTTCCCCGATCCGGAGGGACCCATCACCGCCACCTGGCAGCCGCGCGGCAGGTTGAGGTCGACCCCCACGAGTGCGCGAACCGTGCCTCCGCCGCGCGGGTAGTCCTTGACGAGGGCGGACACGCTGATCCCGGAGGGAGCTGCTGCGGGGGGTGTGCTGCCGGGAAGGGAATGGGGGGACGTGCTCTGGATGCTCATGTCCCCATGCTCGCCGGGCGATGGGTGCCCCACCATCGGGTGTCACCCGGAACGGGCCCGGATCCTGCCCGGAGGTTGCCCTGATGCCGGCCCCGGACGGGACCCTGAGAGCTCAGTCCCGACGGGTCCCCTCACCCTGGCTGGTCGCCGTGGGGCTGGAGGCCACGACCTGCTGGACGATGTAGGGCGGACGGTCGACACCGGAGGCGAGGGCATCCGCGGCGGGCAGCATCGCCACCCCGCCGATGGCCACGAGCATCGCCCAGCCCACCCCCAGCCTGAGTGCCCGCCAGCGACGGCGCAGCCCGCGGCGGGACGAGTGTCGGACACCGGAGGCGTCGGAGGGGCGCGTGTCCGCGACGACCACGGGCCCCGGGATCGGCGCCGATCCATTGAGGATCGGCGCGCCCGGGGCACACGCTTCCGGGGCCAGCGCCTTCCCGGGCAACGACTCCCCGGCTGATGTCTCCCACGCCAGCGCTTCCGCGGCCAGCACCTCCCCGCCCGAAGTCTCCCCGGCCGAAGTCTCGCGACGGAGTTCGTCGCATGTCGGCACGCCCGGTGCCGATGTACCCGGCGCGGGCCCTTCCCCGACGTACCTGTCTTGTGCGGGCGTCCCAGTCATCGTTGCTGCTCCTCTCCTCATTGCCTCCATGTGTCGAGAGTGGTCCACCCCACTGTCCAGAGGCTGTGACGGGCCTGTCGCGTGGGTCAGGAGAGCCCTGCAACACGCGCGTCCGCGTCGCCCCTGGCGAGGAGGACAGAAGCGGGAAAGGATGGGGGCATGGAGCAGAACACGCAGCAGGACCTGAGCTCATCCACACCCGAACCCGCAGTGGTCGTCGCCGTCAACATCGACGGGGACCAGGTCGGGGGCGGATGGGGGCGCGCCCACACCGTCGCGCTGGCCACCATCGCCCGCGGCACGATCGTGTCCTGGGAGGAGAGCGAGGTCGGGTGGGACGTCTCCCATGACACCGCGAGCTCGGAGGGCTCCCACCATGCGGACATCGTGCGCTTCCTCCGTGACCACGAGGTCCGCGCGGTGGTCACCGGACACATGGGACCACCCATGGCCCAGACCCTGCGCAAGCTGCACGTGTTCCCCCTGGTCAATGCTGCCGGGGATGCCCGCGATGCGGCGTTGGCAGGCGCAGCATTCGTCGCGGAGCACGAGGGCGGGACCGAGGAACCCACGACCGCGTCCTGACAAGCCGGAACACACGACCGACCGCGGCACCCTCGACCACACGGCCGGTGGGCGGACGCCGGGCACCGCCCCCGACCCCTCCCGGCCGCCCCCGACCGCCCCCCAACTCCTCCCGACAATGGGTGGACAATCGGACACGACCCCCGAAACCGCCTGACCGCTCGATGGCCAGTGGATGACCACTGACGGAACTGCCCATGGTGATCGCGGACACACCGGCCTACCATGAGAGGTGACGACGGCCGGGAATCGCGGCAGGAACCTGTCGGACGGTCACCGAGGGAAGAGGGCAATGATGGACATCATGTCATCCCCGATGATGGCCATGCTCGACAAGGAGATGCCCGGCATGGACATGATGATGATGCAGCAGTGCATGGAGTCGTGTACGGCCTGCGAGCAGTCCTGCACGATGTGTGCGGACATGTGCGCCTCCTCCGGCATGGAGGACATGGCGAAGTGCATGGCCATGTGCATGAACACCGCTGACATGTGCCACGCCACGATGCGCATGATGATGCGCCCCAGCGGCATGGACTCCATGGTCATGATGAAGATGCTCGAGGCCTGCATGATGATGGCGCGCGCCTGCGCCGAGGAGTGCATGAAGCACGACGACATGGAGCACATGAAGGCCTGCGCCCAGGTCTGCATGGACTGCGCGAAGGCCTGCGAGTCCATGATGGGCTCGATGAAGATGATGACGGCCAAGTGACCCTCGGGTCACCGGTCATTCCGGTCCCATGATGCGTGCCCCGTCCCGGCAGGGAGACGGGGCACCCCGGGACTGATGCCCCGGGTGTCACGGTCCCTCTCGACTATGCAGCCTCACTGGCGGCGTCGAGGGACCGGACACTCACCAGTCGACCCGGCAGGGCGAGCACCCCGTAGGCCTCCTGCAGGGCCACGGGCTCGCCCGGTCGGACGGCCTCCGTCAGGTCGGCGTGGTTCCAGAGACGGTGCACACGACCGGTGTAGGCCTCGACGACCTCCAGGGAACCATCCTCACGGACGGAGTGGACCAGGGCGTCCACCCAGCGGCTGGGCATCGCGGAGGCAGCGCACGCCCGAATGGCGTGCAGCTCGTGCCCGGGAGCGGTGCACTCGCAAGTGACCCCGCACAGGCTCTGGCCGATTGCTGCGGTCCGTGTGTCATCCATGCGCACCAAACTAGGTGGGCCGCGGTGGCCCGCCAACCGGTGGTCGGACAGCGGTCGAATGTAACAGGACGCGCCCACCCGGTGGACACACCTCGGACGGGCCGACCGGGTTGGACGGTCCCACACACGACCCACACCCGTCAGCGCGCCGGCCTGA
>JBQEKJ010000274.1:0-3400 GCA_052103835.1 Pauljensenia sp. | reverse complement strand
GAGAAGCGAGCGGCCAAGAAGGCCAAGCACGACTCCAAGGCCCACGAGGCCTGATCCCGACGCCGCAGCAGTCACTGCGCCCCGAGCCGCCACGTCGCGGCCCGGGGCGTCGTGCTGTTCGATGCCGATGCCGATGCCGGTGCCAGCGGGATCCGTCCCCTCCTGAGGCCACGTGCCCTGTGACACGCCCTGTTCGATGTGAGTGATCCGGATCCCGATACCTGGGCACGAGCTCCCGAGAGTGGCCGTACCTTGAAGGTGTGAGCGATCCAGGCAGCGTCCCCCCAGTTCCACTGGGCGGCGGCACCCCCACGCCCCCGCCACCGACCGCAGCCGACGGGTGGGTACCCGACATCCTCCCCGGGTTCGAACGGCTGACACTGGAACTTGAACCCGATGAGGAGGGCGAGGTCGTCGCCACGCTCGTGCGCCGCGCTGCGGCCAGGGGAACGAACATCGACGAGGGCGGGCCCCACATCGGCCGGGACAGTGTCGATGGAGGCAGCCCGACGCACGCCGACGAGGGCGACGTCGCGGATTCCGGCGTGGACGTGTTGTACGTGCACGGCTGGAACGACTATTTCTTCCAGACCCACGTCGCCGACTTCTGGGAACGCCAGGGCGTCCGCTTCCACGCCCTGGACCTGCGCAGGTACGGGCGCAGCATCCGCCCTCACCAGACACCCGGGTTCATCAGGGACCTGAGCACCTATGACGAGGACATCGAGGCCGCCCTCGTCGCCATGGGGCACCCGGCACCCGCGCCCGACGAGCCGGACGGCCCAGCCACCACGCTGGTCACCACACAGGACGCCGGAGCGACCCCCGCCGGTTCCCCCCTGGCGGGTTCGCTCCCCTCCGGTGGGATTGCGGCGGCTGCCGTGCGCGCCCTGTTCAAGGATCCGATCTCCGAGCTGCTCTCCCGCGGGGCAGCATCGACCGGGAGCACTCGGCTGACCGAGGATCCTGTGGTGCCCGGGGAGACTGTGACGCCCGGGATTCCCGCGACGTCCGGGGCTCCCTCGACGCCCGGGGCTGCGTCCCCGGCTTCCGCCCAGAACCCGGAACGGTGGCTGCCGGAGGATGGCGCGCAGCCGCCGGGTGACGGTGTGGCAGCCGGTGCTGAGCAACAGATCGATGTGGAGACGGCGCTCGCTCCCCCCACGCCGCAGCATGCGACTCTCCCGGAACTCCACCGCGCCACCCATCCTGGGGAGACGTCCGAGGACGCCGCGCACATGGAGCCCGATCCCGGGCGCCGCAAGCTGCTGCTCGTGGGGCACTCGACCGGTGGGCTCACGCTCAGCCTGTGGGTCTCACGGTGGCCGGGCAGGGCCGACGGCCTGGTGCTCAACTCCCCGTGGTTGGAGTTCCAGACCCGCAACATCGGACGCCGCCTCCTGGAGCCCGGTGTGCGGGTGCACGCCGCCCTGGCACCGCAGGACCGCATGGTCAATGTCGACCTCGGCCTCTACACCCGCTCCATCTCCTCACGTTTCGACGGCGAGTGGGACTACGACCCGACCCTGCGTTCGGACACGGGGTGGCGCGCGACACCGGCGTGGCTGTCCGCCATCCTGGCGGGACAGGAGGCAGTGTCCCGAGGTCTCGGGATCACGGTCCCCGTCCTCGTCCTGCTCAGCGGGAGCTCCAGCCTGCCCGTGGTGTGGAGTGAGCAGGCGATGCGCACCGACACCGTGCTCGACGTCGTGGGGGTCGCCCGCAGGTGCCCTGACCTGGGCAGCCATGTGACCATCGTGCGTGTCGAGGGGGCACTGCACGACGTCACACTCTCCGCGGCCCCCGTGCGCGAGGTCGTCCGGACGGAGACCGAGCGGTGGTTCGCCACCTACATGGGGCCTCACTGGATCACACAATGTAAGGCATGAGCTAGACTCCTTACATGGGTGAAATGTATGCAACGATCACGTCGAAAGGACAAGTGACCCTGCCAGCTCGGGCACGACGAGCGCTCGGATTGCGACCGGGCCAGCGTGTGGTGGTGCGCGTGGAAGGTGACTCGCTCATCCTCGATGCTCCCCCGAGTCTCGACCGGCTGCGGGCCCAGATCAGGGAGGAGGCACTCGCGCAGGGCACGTGGGACCGGATCCCATCGGCTGGGGAAGGATGGGTCGCACAAGCCGAGGACCATCGTGGCGAACACTGAGCCATCGGCGAGCGTCGACACCAATGTCCTCCTGCGCTGGCTCCTCCAGGACGTGCCTGAGCAGGCACGCGCCGTGGATCACCTCTTCGCATCGGGTCACCGATTCGTGGTCGAGGACGCTGCCATCATCGAGGTCGTTTTCGTCCTGGAACGCGTCACTCGCCTGAGCCGACGGACAATTGCAGAAGCAGTCCGAATGCTCGTCGCCACCGCCTGTCTCGAGATGGACCGCAGACTGTGGACCGCCATCGTGAGTGTGTACGAAGAACACCCCAAGCTCTCCGTCGCAGACGCATATCTGGCAGGTCGCGCGCAGGAGCGCCGAGCGACACCCCTGTACACATTCGATCGGAAGCTCGCCTCACAGATGAACGATGTACTGCTGGTACCGAGTGACCCCAGTGAGGACACACCGACAGCTCACACAGCAGGCCAGGCCTGATACGGGGCGCCTCGTGCCAGCGGCTCGTCCAGGGGAACTCGGAGCGTCGGGCTACCTCCGGAATGCCTCCTCCGAGGGCGCACCGAGGGGGTTCAGCGCCACCGCGCAACGCCGTCTTTGACCCCTCCTCCCGGAGCTATGCGCAGGAATGCACCCAGTTTCTCGGCGCGATGGCTCTCAGCGGACTCTCCACGCAACACTCCGCAGCCGTGACCTGCATGGATGCCAGCGCGCCCGCCCGAGCCCACGACGCGGGCGGGGAAACTGGGTGCATTCCCGCACACGCATCCGTCACAACAACAGGTGCGGCCCCGACGTGCGGCTCTCGCATCCGCCAGATCAGGACCTCGTCCCGGCCCCGGTCACCTGGTGGACGAAACCGGCGGCCAGGTCACGCGGGTCGAGTGCATCGAGCGCGGCCTTCTGTTCCTCGGTGATCTCTTGGCCTGTCTCGCGCCCCTCACGACTCCCGTGGTGGGCGAAGACACCCGGTGCGAGGACGATGGAACCCGCGAGGGTCAGGTCACGGTTCGCAGCGAACATTTCCTCCGCGAACCGTGTGGAACCGCAGATGCACACGATCTCAGGTCGGTCGGACAAGGATCATTCCTCCGGGTCGGTCGGCAGGACACCCGGCGCATCCACTGCCATCGCGGTCGGGTGCAGGAGCCACCAGTCTGGGCAGCAAGATCGACGCCAGAGCCCCGGGGGCCGGTCAGCCGGCCTCCCGCCATGCGCCGATCCGCACAGTGGTGAGCATGCCGATGTCCAGGTCCTCCAGTTGCCCGTGG
>JBQEKJ010000273.1:0-3409 GCA_052103835.1 Pauljensenia sp. | reverse complement strand
CCTCCATGCGGCCGGAGATGAGCCAACGTGGGCTCGTGAACTCTACTTGTGGGATCGCGAGCTGTCCGTTGCATTCTTCGCAGACCTCGCGTTCCTGGAGGTTGCCCTTCGCAATGCGATGAATGCTCGTCTCACCGCAAAGTGGGGGCCCACATGGTACGCCGATCCCGACGTTCTCCTGGACGAGCGCTCGTGCAGACAGCTGGCCGATGCATGGAGGCGCATCACCGGAGAACCCACGCCTGGGCGCGTCGTGGCCCAGTGCATGTTCGGATTCTGGCGAGGTCTGCTGGACAGAGGCGATCATGTTGGCCGTGGGCCTCGCCGAGTTCGCTGCGACTATGAGCTCCTCTGGAGGGGCGTTCTCGACAGGGCATTCCCGGGTGGCAGAGCGGAGGCAAGGTCTCAGGGGCGCCGCTGGGAGCGCGACTACGCACGGGCTGTCGTTTCAAGGATCAATGATCTGCGCAACCGGATTGCACATCATGAACCCCTGATCACCGGTCTGCCACTGTCAGGGCAGAACGTGCGCCTCTCTGCCCAAGAAGCCCATGAGGAATGCTTGCGCCTGGCAGCGATGCTTGATCGAGATCTCCGAACCCTGTTGGTCGCAACCTCTCGGGTCCCTTCCGTCTTGGCCAGTCGTCCCCTCCTCGCCGCGAGCGCTCCCGAACTCCACGCCGTCGAGAAGCCTGTGGCAGATGACGGCAGGACGACGACCACACCGAGTACCTGACTCCCGGTCACGCGAGACTCCAGGCCGCCCTCGTCAATCGGGGTCCTCTGCAGCGGACGCCAGGACGGGCCGCGCGGCGTCGGGGGGACCGACGGACCTGCGCCACGCCCGACCTCACTTCGTCGGGTAGGTCCCCGGGGAGGGAACCCCGTGCGGCGTCTCCATCAGCCAGTTGCGGTCGGTCACCATGCGCGAGACCGCCAGGCCCACACCGATGGAGATGATCGTGAAGAACACGGTGAACAGGGCCGCAGGTGAGTGCTCGACCTGGTTGACATGGCGATCGGCAAACACCGGCCCCGAAGGCAATGAAGAACCCCGGCTACGTGCCGACCCAAGTTCGACAGAGGCGTTCGCCGGGGACTTCGTCAACCATCCTGGTAGCCTGTCGTGCCCAAGTATCTGGGTACAGGTGTCGGAGTTTGATGCGGGCGTCGCTCGTGGTGAACTGCCAGTGGACTTGCCGCTGATCATCGTTGGTTGCGCGCTGCCAGGCTCGAGCTCAGCGTTGAGGATGTCGAGGTCGTCGATGCGGGTCCGCCGCGGCCGGGCGTCGACATGACGACGGCCAGCGAGGGGCTCGGCCCAGACGAAGATCGAGCAGGTCCCGTGCCGGACGTACTCGGAGTCCTCCTTGAGACCCTGTCCCGGGGAGGCGGGGATCGGGTCGCGGGCGTGGCCGAGCAGCTGGTAAGGCTTCTCGTCCATGCAGATCACCGGCACCTTCGGATCGTAGGGGCGGTAGTAGACCTCCAGGACGTTCTCCATCCGCGCGACGAACTCGCCGGTGGCATGCGGGGGGATCGTCCAGCACTTCTTCAAGTGAGGACGAAGCCCCCTTTCTTCAGGGTCCGGCCGACCGTGGAGTGATCCAGCGGCGGCAACCCATCGGTGAGAGCCACGTGCTTCTCCAGCAGGCGCAGCGACCACCGGTCGAACCCTGCCGGAGGCTTGGTACACGCCAATGCGATCACCCGAGCCTCGACATCGCCGGTCACCTTCGCCGGGACCGGCGGCGTGGCCCGCTCACGGCGACCGATCGTCTCGTCAACGTCCCCACCGGACTCAGCGAACCGCTTCGCGATCAGATACACCGTCTGCACCGACACGCCCGCCCGCTCGGCGACGACCCACCTGAGCGGCACCACCCCGGTGTTCTCATCCAGTTCCAGAGCTGTTCCTGCGCCGCCTATAGGTGGAGAGCTCGCACACCCGAATGACACGGTTCCTCCACCACGATCAGGCGTCGCGGGACTCCCAAACCCATGACCAGTGCTCAGCTCACCGGGGCTGACCGCCATAGTCACGTTCGTCGAGGCTTCGCATGTGGTGATCCCGATCCATCGATGTTGTCCAGATCCGTTCCTGGGTCTGGATGTTGCCCTTGGTACGGTTGTCGGACCGGTCGAACCACTTTGCCGCTTCGATCTTCGCCATGCGCAGTCTCGCAGCCTCGTCGAGGGCCGGGGCGAGGTCAGTATCCCGCGAAGCCAGAACAACGACGTCATACTGCTTGGAGCGGGCCAATCGCATGAGGGCGAGCGCGCAAAGCACGTCGACGCCCTTCTCTCGTCGCGTGCTACGAACGGGCATGCGTCGCCCATCGATGTAGTCCCATGAGTACTTCAGGGGGCGCAGAGTCACATCGACCACCCCGTGATGCCCGCGCAGCCAACTCGAACGCTGCTCCTGGTTGCGGCGGTAGGCCTCGGGGTTGTCCTCTTGGATCGGCAACCCGCGGAACACCTCAACCCGCGAGACCTCGACCTGATGCTCGGGCTCAGACTTCGCATTGCGTGCGAGGGCAAGTTGGCAGGCGAACCGGTAGGGCTCGATGAGACCTTCCCTGATTGAGCGACCGGGCAGGAACAAGCCTGCACCCGTGAGGTGGACGTTCTGGTAGTCGATGACCACGGCCATTCGCCTCGTCATTGAGGTCCTCCGGAGAAAAGTAAACCCCGCCAGTCCAGAAGGACGGCGGGGAGCTATGGAGTGAACATAGCACTCGAACGCACCCCATGCAAGCACATGCCACGTCGCGCACCATCTGCACTATCCGCGAAGGGCCCCGACGCTGAAGCTTGGACTCAGGGGATGGTCGCAACACCGATCCGGGACCCGATCGGCCAAGTCATCGGGAAGAGTGCTGCCAGCACTTCCCAGGATTGTCCGGACTTCGGCCGCGCTCAGCCCTCTGAGTGGACGCCGTCCGCTCACTGGTAGGCCTGCTGATACAAGGACCGCAATGTCCTGCAACGTCTGTCTGTCAGCATCGATGGCATCTGCCCGATGGCATCGGCCATTCCCGTCAAAGCTGTGCCGAGCCGCGATACGGACCTCCATCGGATCGGGCTCTCCCATCACAAGCCGGTGGAGCGAAGCCTCCAGCGCATCCGCGATCCGGGCGAACTCCACCGCGGAGAGCCGTCGCTCACCCGAGAGGGACTTCGACGGGAACCGGCTCTGAAGGGTCACTCCCGGTCAGGACGGACTCACGGCCGCCCTCGTCAATCCGGGTCCCCCGCCGCAAACTGCACGGTCGGCCGAGCAACGTCGATGCGCCACCGGACCTGCGCCGCACCCGACCTCACCTGGAGGGGTACGCCCCCAGGGAGGGCACCCCGTGCGGCGTCTCCATCAGCCAGTTGCGGTCGGTCACCATGCGCGAGACCG
>JBQEKJ010000272.1:0-3411 GCA_052103835.1 Pauljensenia sp. | reverse complement strand
CGCATCTCGAGCAGCTCGACCAGGTTCTCACCGGTCAGGCCGGACTCGCGGCGGGCGTCTTCGAAGACCAGCTGCATCTGGGCCTCGCGGATCCCGTACTGGGCGCGCAGACGCTGCTTCTCCTTCAGACGCACGGCGTAGTCGGAGTCCTGGCGACGCCGCGAACGGCCGTGCTCGCCGGGGCCGTAGGGGCGCTTCTCGAAGTAGCGCACGGCCTTCGGGGTCAGGGCGATGCCCAGGGCGCGGGACTCCCGCACCTGCTTGCGTGAACGATTCTGTGCCATTGGTGGCCTTTCCTGTCTCTCGTGTCATGCCACCGGCGGGTCACCGGTGGCATGGGGTCCACTCCCGGACATGCGTCCTTCGGCCAAGACCCCAGGTGGTCGCCCGCCTCCCGGCGGACAGCCCTGACATGCTACCGCATGGCCAGCAGCTCCCTGATGCGCGCGAGGCGCTTCGTGATCATCGCCTCAGTCCCGTTGGTGGTGGGCTCGTAGTACCGGGTCCCGACCAGGTCGTCGGGCAGGTACTGCTGGGCGGCGACGGAGTGGGGGGCGTCATGGGCGTAGACGTATCCCTTCCCGTGCCCGAGTCCCTCCGCACCGGCGTAGTGGGCGTCCCTGAGGTGGGAGGGAACGGGGCCTCCCTTCCCGGCACGCAGGTCCGCCAGGGCCTGGAAGATCGCGGTGGTGGCGGCGTTCGACTTCGGTGCGGTCGCAACCGCGATGACGGCCTCGGAGAGGATCAGCTGGGCTTCGGGCATCCCCACGAGCGCCACCGCCTGGGCTGCGGCCACGGTGAGCGCCAGGATGTCCGGGGCCGCCAGTCCGACGTCCTCGGAGGCGCAGATCATGATGCGTCGGGCGATGAAGCGGGGGTCCTCCCCCGCCTCGATCATGCGGGCGAGGTAGTGGATGGCCGCATCCACGTCAGATCCCCGCATGGACTTGATGAAGGCCGAGGTCACGTCGTAGTGCTGGTCCTGGTCCCAACGGACCAGCGCCTGGTTGGCGGCGGCCTCCACGTCCTCCACCGAGATGTCGCCGCGTCCGGCATCGCTGGCCGCGCCCGCCGCGGCCTCGAGCAGGGTGAGGGAACGGCGGGCATCGGCCCCGGCGACGTGGACGAGGGCGGAGGTGGCGTCCTCATCGAGGGTCAGGCGACCCCCCAGCCCGCGACGGTCCGTGAGCGCGCGGCCCACCAGTGTCCGGATGGCCGACTCGTCCAAGGGGTGCAGGGTGAGTAGCAGGGAGCGCGACAGCAGGGGTGAGATCACGGAGAAGGAGGGATTCTCGGTGGTGGCGGCGACCAGTGTCACCCACCGGTTCTCCACGGCGGGCAGCAGCGCGTCCTGCTGGGACTTGGAGAAGCGGTGGACCTCGTCGACGAAGAGGACCGTGTCCTCCCCGGTCGCGGCCGTGCGTCTCTTGGCGGATGCCACGACCTCCCGGATGTCCTTGACCCCCGCCGAGACCGCGGAGAGCTCCTCGAAGTGGCGTCCCGAGGCACGTGCGACCAGGTAGGCCAGGGTCGTCTTGCCCGTACCCGGCGGCCCCCACAGGATCAGGGAGGAGACGACGGGGGCGCCCTCCCGGACGGGTTCGAGGAGACGACGCAGGGGTGCGCCCTCGCCGAGGAGGTGGTCCTGCCCGACCACCTCGTCCAGACTGGTGGGGCGCATCCGCACGGCCAGTGGGGCCGTCGCGGAGAAGGAGGGGACGCCCGAGTCGTCAACTCCCTGCGCATCGAAGAGGTCCATGCGCCCAGCCTAGGCGTCGCCAGGGGCACCTGCCGCGCCTCACCTCACCTCCATGCTGCGGACCACGGACGCAGACCGTGCAGGCGGGCGGCAGGCACCACTCCACACCGCACCAACGGACCGGGTCGTCGCCCGCCGTCCGCCGACTCCCGGGGCACCCGCCCGACGAGGGGCAGGCTCACTCGAAGAGGGAGGTGTCCCCCGCCCCACGACGCGCGATGACGGGCTGGCCGGAGGTGTAGTCGATGACGGTGGTCGGCCCGGAGTCCCCGACGGGGCCGACGATGACGAGGTCGACCTCCTTGCCGATGCGGTCGTCGACCTCATGACCGTCAGTGAGGGGCTCGGACTCGCCGGGCATGATCAGTGTGGAGCACAGGAGTGGCTGCCCGAGGGCCCCCACGACCGTCTGGGTGATCACGTGGTCGGGGATCCGCACCCCCACCGTGTGCTTCTTCCGGTTCAGCGTCATCCGGGGCACCTCCTTCGTTCCGGGCAGGATGAAGGTGTAGGGGCCGGGGGTGAGTGCCTTGATGGTGCGGAACTCGGAGTTGTCCACGATGACGAGTTCCCCGAGCTGGGCGAAGGAGTGGCACAGCAGGGAGAAGTTGTGCTTGTCGTCGAGGCGGCGCACGGCGCGGATGACGTCCATGCCCTCCTTGTTCCCCAGTGTGCAGGCGATTGCATAGCCGGAGTCGGTGGGCAGGGCGACGGTGCCACCCTGTTCGAGGAGCTCGACCGTCTTGTTGACGAAGCGGACCTGCGGGTTCACGGGGTGCATCTCGACGTACGACATGGCACCAGTGTGCCCCACGTCACCGTCTCGTGCAGGCGGTCCCGGGATGCGGTCGATCAGGCGGTCTCGGCCCCGGGGTAGCCGGTGTTCGGGGAGGACTGTCCGACGGGGCGGAAGTTCGTCACGTGCACCACGGGATCCAGGCCCAGTGAACCCATGAGTCCCCGCGTCTCCGAAGAATCCCCCCAGGTGCTCCACTGCACCCACCCGGAGCGTCGCCACTCCTCGAAGAGCATCTGGGCGAACACGGCCAGACCGATGCCCTCCCCACGGAAGTCTTGGTGGACCGTGAAGGAGCGCAGGTGGGAGTTCCAGTCGACCGTGCCGTCCACCCCGTGGCCGCGCCAGGTGTCAGCGGCGCCCGCCGCGACCAGCATGCCGTCACGGTGCAGGCCCCACCAGCGGCCGTTGGTGGAGGTGCGACGGTCTGCCAGCGGGTAGGAGCCCAGCAGGAGCGCCTGGACCTCGCTCGCGTCCTCCAGGAGCTCCAGGGTGGTGGAGGTCGGATCGCGGTCCTCGGTCACCGAGTACCAGTCCCACTGCCGACGTTCCTCGAAGCCCGCTCCGGCCAGTGCCTCGCGCACCGCGGGGGCGACCTCGCCCATCACGAGCACACGGTCCGACCCGGTGACTGCCTGAGCCATGAGGTCGGCGACCTCCTCGCCCGCCACGAGCACGGACTCGAAGCCGTCAGCAGGGACGCGCACCGCGATCCCGTCGCCGGTGGGACGCACACGGACGTCCGCCCCGGACAGACGCCGCCTGCGCAGCAGCGGCCACTCCGCGAGCACCCACGGATCATCCCAGTACGACCCCCACATGGCGTCCCCCTCCCGTGGGGGTGAGTCTACGGGGA
>JBQEKJ010000271.1:0-3440 GCA_052103835.1 Pauljensenia sp. | reverse complement strand
CTCAGGAAGGAGATGTCCGCCTCCGACGCCGTGGCGGCACTCCTCGACGATGCCAACCGCAGTGACAACACGGTCACGGTGGACGCCGGACAGACGCTCGCGCAGGTGGTGCAGAAGATCGTCGACGTCACGGGCCTGTCCCAGGACGAGGTCGAGAACGCATTCGAGGACACCGACGCCATCGGCCTGCCCGCGGAGGCGGGCGGCAACGCGGAGGGGTGGCTCGCTCCCGGCGCCTACGAGGTGTCCTCCTCGGACACGCCGGAGTCCCTCGCCAAGGAGATGGTCGCGGCCACGGTGAAGGAGCTCGACGACCTGGACGTCCCCTCCGACCAGCGTCAGGAACTCCTCATCAAGGCCTCCATCCTGGAGCGTGAGGTCAACATCGACGAGTACCTGCCCCAGGTGGCGCGCGTCATCGACAACCGTCTGGCCGACCCTGACGGCGAGACCAGGGGACTCCTCCAGATGGACTCGACGGTGCTCTACGGGCTCGGCAAGACCGGGGGCATCCCCACCGCGGACGACCTGGCGAAGGACACCCCCTACAACACCTACCTCCACAAGGGACTGCCCCCCGGGCCCATTGCCCAACCCAGCCTGGCAGCCCTCCGGGCAACCCTGGAACCGGCGGAGGGGGACTGGCTCTACTTCGTCACGGTGAACCTGGACACGGGCGAGACCCTCTTCGCCACCACGCACGAGGAGCAGGAACAGAACCGCAAGAAGCTCGACGAGTACTGCGCCGCCAACGAGGGGAAGTGCTGAGATGCCCTGGGCGGCGGTGATCGGGTCCCCGATCACTCACTCATTGTCCCCGGTGCTGCACCGGGCAGCCTGGGACTCCCTGGGGCTGGGTGAGGAGTGGGAGTACCTGCGCCTGGAACAGACGCCGGAGACGCTGCCCGCACTCGTCGCCTCACTGGATGCGGATTGTGTGGGTCTCTCGGTGACCATGCCCTGCAAGCAGGCGGTCATGCCGCTCCTCGACGCCATCGACCCGCTGGCCCAGGCAGTGGGTTCCACCAACACGGTCGTGCCCGCAGGACCTGTCCTCACGGGTTTCAACACGGACGTTCACGGCATCCAGCGGGCACTGACGGAGGCCCGCGGAGCCGCGGGGCTCGGGCGCATCCGCTCCGCCGTGGTCCTGGGGGCACGCGCAACGGCCTCCTCGGCGCTGGCGGCACTGGGCTCCCTGCACGCCCAGCACATCACGGTGGTCGCACGCCACTTCGCCGGGCCCGGCACCGTGGCGGTCGCCGCGACCCGCCTCGGCATCGAGGTGGACATGGTGCCCTGGGCCCGCGCGGATGCGGTGCGGGAGGTGATCGGGCGCGCTGACGTGGTGGTGTCCACGGTCCCCGCCGGAGCCGCTGACGACCTGGCGCGGAGCCTCACGCCGCGTCCCGACCAGGTGCTCCTCGACGTCGTCTACTCACCCCTGGACACGCCCCTGGTGGACACGTGGCGCACGCACGGGGCACCGGTCGCCCACGGATTGGAGATGCTCCTGCACCAGGCGGTGCTGCAGGTGCGCCTGATGACAGGTCGCGACCCCGACATCGCCTGGATGCGGCGAGCCCTGCACACCGCCGTGGCCCGGAGCACCTGAGACGCCCATGGGTGCCATCGAGGCCGGGGTCGTGCCGCTGCTGCTCGGCGCACTGGTCTGGTCGGCCGTGGGCCTGTGGACGTCCGGCCCGGGGTGGCGCCTCCAGGACGAGCGTCTGCGCGCTGCGGGCGACGCCCCGCTGGGACGGCTCGCCCTGACCTGGCTGGTCCTCCTCATCGGTGCTGCGACCCTGCTGGTGGGGCGTTCCCTGCCCGGCCTGGCAGGAGTCGTGGCGGTGGCCATGGCGGGGAGCCTGGCGATGCTCGTCGATGCCCGCACCCACCGCCTCCCCGATGCCTGCACCCTGGTCATGGCACTCGGGGTCACGCTCGGGGTCCTTTCACGCTGCCTCGTCGACGAGGGCGGACCCACTGCGCCGCTGGCGGGTGTGGCAGTGGGGGCCGTGGTCTGGCTGGTGCCCCTGTGGCTCGGGTCGGTGGTGCGTGGCGGGGTCGGACTCGGGGACGTGAAGCTGGCCCCCGTCCTGGGGGCGTTGTTGGGAACCCTGTCCTGGGAGGCCGCGGCCGGTGGACTGGTGCTGGCCTTCCTGGGAGCAGGTGCGGGGGCACTCGTCGCCCTGGTGCGGGGTCGCGCAGGACTGCGCACGAGGATGGCCATGGGCCCCTGGTTGATCGGTGCCGCCTTGGCCGCAGTGCTCCTGTGGGGTGTGGTCCCCGGGTGGCTGGACGCGACGGTCGGACACTGATCCGGAAGGGGTTCCCGACTGAGACATCGGGCCCCGCAGGGTCGCGCTGTGGGACACTGGGACAATGCTGAGATGGCTGACGGCGGGCGAGTCGCACGGGCCCGCACTCCTCGCGACCCTGGACGGACTGCCCTCGGGGATCGAGGTCACCACGGACACCGTGCGCGGAGCACTGGCCAGGCGCAGGCTCGGTCACGGACGCGGCGCGCGCCAGAAATTCGAACGCGATGAGGTGCGCCTCCTGGCGGGCGTGCGCCACGGTCTGACCACCGGTGCCCCCGTGGCAGTGGAGATCGCGAACTCCGAGTGGCCCAAGTGGGAGGTCGTCATGTCGGCCGACCCCGTGGACCCGGACGCCCTGCTGGTGGACGCCGGCACGGGTGACGAGCGCGAGGTCGCCCGCAACCGTCCCCTGACCCGCCCGAGACCCGGGCATGCGGACCTCGCGGGACTGCTCTCCTACGACCTGCCGGAGGCGCGTCCCGTGCTGGAGCGGGCCTCGGCCCGGGAGACCGCGGCCCGGGTGGCGCTCGGCTCCCTGGCGGAGGCATACCTGGACCAGGCCGCCGGGATCCGACTCGTCAGCCACGTCGTGGCCGTGGGCGGGGAGTCCGCCGGCCGCGACGCACTCCCGACGCCTGAGGACGTCGGCGCCCTGGACGCCTCCCCGGTGCGCACACTGGACCCGGACGCCGAGCGCCGCTTCGTCGAGGTCATCGACTCCGCCAAGGCCGCCGGTGACACCGTCGGTGGTGTCGTCGAGGTCGTGGCCTGGGGCGTCCCCGTGGGTCTGGGCACGCACGTCCAGGCCGACAGACGCCTGGACACCCGCCTGGCGGGGGCACTGATGTCCATCCAGTCCGTCAAGGGGGTCGAGATCGGGGACGGGTTCTCCCAGGCCGCCTCCTTCGGTTCCGCAGCCCACGACGAGATCCTCCCGGGCGCGGACGGCCACCTGACGCGGGCCTCCAACCGCGCCGGGGGGATCGAGGGTGGGACCTCCAACGGTCAGCCCATCGTGGTCCGAGCCGCCCTGAAGCCCATCTCGACCGTGCCGCGCGCCCTGCGCACCGTGGACCTGGCGACGGGTGAGGAGACGCGCGCCCTCCACCAGCGTTC
>JBQEKJ010000270.1:0-3503 GCA_052103835.1 Pauljensenia sp. | reverse complement strand
CCCTGGTCACCGGTATGGACGCCGACTCCGTCACCGTGCGCGATGCCGAGGGCAACACCGAGCGCATTCCCTCGGTGTGCAAGGTGTGGGCGGCCGGTGTGCAGGGCTCCCCACTGGGCCGGGTCCTCGCCGAGCGCACCGGCGCGGACCTGGACCGGGCGGGGCGAGTCCGGGTCGAGTCCGACCTGACGGTGCCCGGCCACCCCGAGGTCTTCGTCATCGGTGACCTCATGGCGGTCGAGGGCGTCCCGGGCGTGGCCCAGGGTGCGATCCAGTCCGCCCATTTCGTCGCCGACCTCATCAGTGCCCGCATGCGTGGGCGCGCCCCGCGCCGCAGGACCTTCTCCTACCGGGACAAGGGCTCCATGGCCACGATCGCCCGGTTCAAGGCGGTCGTCAGCGTGGGACGGGTCAAGATGAGCGGCTTCCTGGCGTGGATGGCCTGGTGCTTCCTGCACCTGCTCTACATCGTCGGATTCAAGCAGCAGGTGATGACCCTGTTCCACTGGTTCATCAGCTTCCTCTCCCGCGCCCGTTCCGAACGCACCACCACCAACCAGCAGATGGTCGCGCGCCTGGCCCTGGAGCGTCTGGGCGAGGGCTCCTCCGGGAGGCTGGTGACCGGGGAGGAGTGACGTACGGGCCACATGTCGTCATCCACCGCCACCGGGACTCGCGCTAGTCTGGTGATGTGCCCCTCGACGTCTTCCAGAGTTCCCAGTCACCCCACGTACCAGCTGACCAGCCCGAGGCCCAGGCGGTCCTCAGCCCGCTGACCACAGCAGCTGCCTTCCTCGTCGTCACCGTTCCCGGGGACGTGGCGGCCGCCGCCAGGGTCCTGGCCGTGGCCTGTGACATCGGTTCCCTGGTCCGCGCTGTCGGCTTCCGCGAGCCGACTGCCTCCCTGTCCTGCATCGTGGGCCTGGGCTCGGACTACTGGGACCGTGTCCGCCCGGCCGGAGCACCGCGGCCCGCACAGCTGCACCCCTTCCGGGCTGTGACCGGAGCGCGCCACGATGCCCCCTCCACCCCGGGCGACCTGCTCTTCCACATCCGCGCCAACCGTCCCGACCTCGTCTTCGAACTCACCCGTGTACTCATGGACGCCCTCGGCGGGGACGTCCACGTCGAGGACCACGTCACCGGGTTCCGCTACTTCGACTCCCGCGACCTCCTCGGTTTCGTCGACGGCACGGAGAACCCCACGGGCAAGGGGGCGGCCGGCGCCGCCCTCATCAACACCGACCAGGAACCCGACTTCGTCGGTGGCAGCTACGTGACCGTCCAGAAGTACATCCACGACATGGCGGCCTGGAAGGCGCTGAGCACCGAGGAGCAGGAGCACGTCATCGGCCGCACGAAGCTCGACGACGTCGAGCTCGACGAGAAGGTCATGCCGACCAACTCCCACGTCTCCCTCAACACCATCGTCGAGGAGGACGGCACCGAGCGCGACATCCTGCGTGACAACATGGCCTTCGGGGACCCGTCGCACGGCGAGATGGGCACCTACTACATCGCCTACGCCTCGGATCCCTCCGTCACCGAGCGCATGCTGGAGAGGATGTTCATCGGGGACCCGCCCGGGAACTACGACCACATCCTCGACGTGTCCACGGCGCAGACGGGCGTGCAGTTCTTCGTGCCCTCACTGGACCTGTTGGAGTCCCTCCCCGACGACCTCCCCGACGAGGGGGACGCCGCCGAGGAGTCCACTCCTGAGCCCACTGTGGCCACGCCAGTCACCACATCCACCGAATCGCTGTCCATCGGCAGCCTGAGAGGAACCGAATCATGAGCGCATCGAGCGAGGGACCCACGGTTGCCGCAACGGCGACCACGGTCGGCACCTCCAATCTCCACCGCTGGCTCGCACCCGTCACCGACGCGGCCTGGGCCGAGATCGCCGAGGAGGCCCGGCGCACCTTCCGCCGCAACTCCGCAGGCCGTCGTGTCGTGGACGTCACCGGTCCCCTGGGCCTGGAGGCGGCCGCGGCGAACACCGGTCACCAACGTGAGATCGACCCTCCCCGGCCCGGCATCTCGACCCGGCTGCGCGAGGTCGCCCCCCTGGTGGAACTGCGCGTGCCCTTCACCGTGTCCCGCTCGGCCGTCGACGACGTGCTGCGCGGATCCAAGGACTCCGACTGGCAGCCCGTGAAGGATGCCGCCACCGCCCTGGCACGCGCGGAGGACACCGCCGTCTTCCAGGGCTACGCCGCAGCAGGGATCCGCGGGATCGCCCCAGCGTCGAGCAATGAGACGATCATCCTTCCCGGCGACGCCCGGGAACTTCCCGAGGCTGTCGCCCACGGACTCACCGAACTGCGTCTGGCCGGAGTCGAGGGCCCCTACGCGCTGGTCCTGGACGCCGATCTCCACACCGAGGCCTCCGAGACCCGCGACCACGGCTACCCGATCCGCGCCCAGCTGGAGCAGCTGGTCGGGCAGGTCGTCTGGGCACCCGCGCTCACGGGTGCCTGCCTGCTGAGCACCCGAGGCGGCGACTACGAGATGGTCCTGGGCCAGGATGTGTCCATCGGCTACCTGGACCACACGGGTGACACGGTCGAGCTCTACCTCCAGGAGTCCCTGACCTTCCTCACCTACACCGACGAGGCATCGGTCGTCCTGTCGCGGAGCTGAGGACTCCCTCCAGCTCCAGCAGGTGGCGCTTGACGGCGACGCCCCAGGCGAAACCGGTCAGGGTGCCACTCGCTCCCACGACGCGGTGGCAGGGCACGAAGAGGGCCACCGCGTTGCGCCCACACGCGGCCCCGACGGCGCGCACCGCGCGTGGGCGCCCGATCGCGGCGGCGAGCTCCCCGTAGGTGAGGGTCGCACCCGGGGGGATCCGCCGCAGACCTGCCCAGACCGCGAGTTGGAACTCGGTCCCGATCTGGTCCACGGGGACGCGCGACACGGGTTCGGGGTCGCCCTCGTAGAAGGCCCGCACCGCGGCCGCACCCCCCGACGGTGCTGACCCGAGCGACGGGGCACCGACCTCCACCCGGGCGCGCCCGGCGGGGATCCGCGCGCGGGTGAGCAGAGCGGGGACGTCGCTCGTCCAGCCCGCGGCGCGCACCGTCCCGACCCCGTCCTCCACGAGGGTGAAGGGGCCGTCGGGTGTGTCCAGGGTCGAGACCATCAGTGGTTCTGGGCTGGTCGTCATCATTCACTCCTCCGTGTTCGCGGCACGCCACAGGTGCATGCCGAGGTAGCTCCTCCAGGGCGCGAATCCCCGCCCTTCCCGTTGCATTCCCTCCGGGGTGTCTGCCATGCCCAACCGGCGCGCACCGCGGCGCATCGCCGCATCACCGCGCACGAGCACGTCGGGGCTTCCCACCACGCGCAGCGTGATGTGGTCCGCGGTCCACGGGCCGATCCCGGGCACGGCGCACAGCGCCGCGACGGCGTCCCCACGCCTCCAGGAGGCATCGATCGCGAGACTCCCGTCGAGCAGCGCCCCACACGCCGCGGCGATCGTCTCGCCCCTGCGTCGG
>JBQEKJ010000269.1:0-3525 GCA_052103835.1 Pauljensenia sp. | reverse complement strand
GCTCCTCTACCCGGGAACACTGGTGATGATGGTGGCCGTCATCGGCTGCTTCACTGCGTGGGGGATCGCCGCAGACCTCACCACACCGATGGTGGCGGGCTTCAAGCGGATCTTCGACATGAACTCCTTCCAGGCGTCCCTGGTGCAGATGGCCTACTACGGCGCCTACTTCCTGCTCGCCCTGCCTGCCGCGTTCATCAACAACCGCTGGGGATACAGGGCCGGACTCCTCATCGGCCTGGGGCTGGCCTCACTGGGCGCCTTCGCCTTTCTCCCGGCCTCGCACGTCATGACCTACGGTGCGTTCCTGGTGGCCCTGTTCGGGATCGCCGCAGGATGCTCGATCCTGGAGACCTCTGCAAACCCCTATGTCATCTCGCTCGGCCCCGAGGCCACCGCCACCCGTCGTCTCAACCTCGCCCAGGCCTTCAACCCCCTGGGGACGAACATCGGTGTTCTGGTCGCCTCGACCATGATCCTGCCGATCCTCGACACCCCGGTGAACCTCTCCGCGGCAGACCCCGCCGCCCTGCGTGACATCCGCGCCGAACAGCTGCGCGCGGTGACAGGTCCCTACGTCGGGCTCGGGATCCTCCTGCTGCTCATCGGGATCGCCATCGCGGTACAGCGGACCCCCGCAGTGCCCGTGGCCACGGTCGTGGAGGAGGACACGTCCACGGTGGGCGAGAAGATGCGCACGCTGTGGGCGCGCAAGCGGTACCGCTACGGTGTCGTCGCCCAGTTCTTCAACATTGCGGCCCAGGTCTGCTGTTGGACCTACATCATCCAGTACGTCCAGCAGTCCATCGGGGGTACGCTCCAACTCGGCGCCCAGCTCCTGCAGGTGAGCCTGCTGGTCTTCCTGGTCTCCCGGTTCGTGATGACCTGGGTCATCGGCCACGTCCACCCCACCAAGATGCTGCTCGCCCTGGGCACCCTGGCGGTGGGACTGTGCCTCTACGCCGTGGCGTTCCCCGGGCCCTCGGGCGTCGTCGCCCTCGTGTCGGTCTCCCTGTGCCTGTCCCTCATGTTCCCCACGATCTACGGCGTGGCCTTGGCGGGTCTGGGACCAGCCACCAAGTTCGGGGCTGCCGGTCTGGTCATGGCCATCGTGGGTGGCGCCATCATGCCGATGGCCCAGGGACGTCTGATGGACGCGACCTCGGCTGCGGCCTCGTTCATCGTGCCTGCGTTCTGCTTCGCCCTCGTCACCGCCTATGCCGTCTATGACCTGCGTGCACCCGTCGACCCCGCAAGTGGAAGGAACCTCCCATGAGAGGATCGGGCACCCACCGCGTGGCCGCCGCCGTCGTCGTCCTGGCCGCGAGCGCATCGCTCGCACTCTCCGCCTGCGACCGGACCGGGGCGCAGAGCGGCTCCGAGCAGTCCCTGGAGATCCTGTCCTGGTGGACGTCGGCCTCGGAGAAGACCTCCTACGAGCACCTCATCGACTCCTTCCTGGCCGAGCACCCTGGCGTGGACGTCACGGACTCCACGGTGGAGGGCGGGGCAGGCTCCAATGCGCAGGTGGTCCTGGCCTCCCGACTGGCTGCCGGGGATCCGCCCGACGTGTGGCAGTCCATGTCGGGGCAGTCGGTCGCGGCCTGGGTGCGCACAGGTGCGATCGCCGACGTCTCCGACCTCTACACGCCCTCCGCCACCGCGGCACTTCCCGCAGAGGTCCTCGACGCGGTGAGCGTGGACGGCAGACAGTACGCGGTACCGACGTCCGTCCACCGGGCCAATGTGCTGCTCTACAACAGGGGCGTCCTGCGCTCCGCCGGCGTCTCCGAGCCCGGGGAGGGCTACACCTTCGACCAGTTCGTCTCCGATCTCGACGCCGTGGCCGCCAGCGGGGCGAGCCCACTCTGCCTCGGGATGGAGGATCCCGTGGGCGCTGCGGGCCTCTTCGAGAACGTCCTCCTCTCCGAGGTCGGGGCCGAGGGATGGTCGGACATCGCCGATGACCGTTTCGACTGGAACGGGTCGCAGGCCACCCGCGCCCTGGAGGACTTCGGCGGCCTGCTGGACCATGTGGACCGCAATGCTGCCGGGTGGACCTGGGACGAGGCGGCCACGCGCCTGGTGGACGGGGACTGTGCCTTCGACCAGATGAACGACTCCGCCCTGGGTGAGATGGCAGCCGGGAACGGCGACGTCACCCAGGAGGTCGGGACCACGGTCTTCCCCGGCACCGGTGATGTCTTCCTGGGTGTCATCGACACCTTCGTGCAGTCCTCCCGGGCGACCGACCCCGTCAACGCCAGCGCCTTCCAGTCCGTCGTCCTGGACCCCAGGGTCCAGACGGAGTTCTCCGCCCGCAAGGGGTCGGTGCCCGTTCGCCTGGACGCCGACGTCAGCCAGCTCAGCGAGGCGCAGCGCCTGACGGCCGACGAGCTGCGCCAGCGCACGCTCCTGCTCTCCATCGCCTACGGGGAGCTGGTCACGCCCGCGTTCCAGCAGGGGTTCTTCGATGCAGTGGACACCTTCGTCGCGGAGCGTGACCCGGCCGCGTTCGCCACCGTCCTCAGCGCCCGCGTCAACGAGGGCGTCGCTCCTCCGCCGCGCTGATGGGCGGGCCTGCGGTGCCGGGTCATTCCAAGGGTTCGAGGAACGTCAGCATCGAGTGTGGCTCGACGATGAGCTCGTTGAGGCGGTCATTGAAGGGAACGCCGTAGGGCATGCCCAGATGGGTGTGGAAGGCCTCTTCATCGGCGTAGGCCTCGAACACGAAGAACCTGTCGGGGTCATCGGACTCCCGGTAGGGGTCGAAGGCCCGGTTCCCGGGCTCCTGGCGGACATTGGCAGTGAGCCCCAGGAGGAGCTCCGCCACCTCTTCCGCGCATCCCGGCCTGGCAGTGAACTGCGAGTACAGGATCTTCATCGGACACTCCTCGTTCCTGCGGGACCCGGTGCGGGCACCCACCCCTGCATGCTAGGCCGCGGCGGCACCGCCGAGTGGGGACGTCGGTCCGGGAGCGAGGAGGTTGCCGAACTCCAGGGGCCCCGACTCAGTCCCGTGGCACCAGGAGATCGTGGAAGTCAGGATGCTTGTCGATCCATCCCTCGATGAACGGACACAGCGGTTCGACCAGACCATCCCGGGAACGCACGTCGTCGAGGGCCCCACGGGCGAGCATTCCACCGATTCCCTGCCCCTGGAAGTCCGGGTAGACGACGGTGCGGTCCAACGCGGTGACCTCCCTGTCCCCCACCTCCTGGCGCTCGTAGTGGGCGAATCCGGCGAGCTCGCCGTCGAGGTCACGGATCTCATAGCGGTGCTGCGACTGGGAATCGGCGACGCTGTAGTCCTCGGCCATGTCCTGCCCCTCGTCATCCAGGATCTCGCGCCCCTGGGCGCCTCCCGGTGTCGCGGGAGGTCGGGGACGCCGTTCCCCTCCACACTAGCGGCCCCCGCGACGCACCACCCCCCGGATGGCGGAGGGCCCGGCACCCGTGGGGTGCCGGGCCCACCGAACCCGTGTGTGCCGAATCACTCCACGACCCACAGCACGCCCTTAGTGT
>JBQEKJ010000268.1:0-3533 GCA_052103835.1 Pauljensenia sp. | reverse complement strand
ACCAGTTCGGCCCGGCGGCCCAGGTAGCGGGCCGTGAGCAGCGCCTCGCGGGCGACGGGCAGGTCGGAGGTGCCGGCGCAGGCCACGACCACCAGCTCACCGGTGGGTTCGGGTGGGGCGGGTGGCCAGGCGAGCAGGTGCGCGACCGGGTCGTGGTGGGCGTCGGGCAGCTGGGAGAGCACCGCCCGGGCCCGCTCGGGGTCCGCCCTCGTGAAGAGGTGGGTCTGTTCGGGGTGGTCGCGCACGAGGGCGGCGATGGTGGCCACGTCCTCGGGCGACTTGCCCTCGCAGTAGACGGCCTCGGGGTAGCCGCGGCGGTGGTGGCGGTCGAGGTCGAGGTCGGCGACCCGGTCGTCAGGCATGGATGGTCTCCTGCAGCAGGCTGAGGCTGAACAGTCCCGACTGGATGCCGGCCAGGTCCACGGTGACGTGGGCGAAGCCCGCCTCCCTCACTCCGGTGAGCATCCTGTGGCGCAGGTCGTCATCGGCCAGGCGGGCGAACTCGGCGGCGGGCAGCTCGATGCGGGCGATGTCGCCGTGGTGGCGCACGCGGCAGTCGGAGAAGCCCTGTGCGCGGACCACGGACTCGGCGTCCTCGATCTGGCGGAGCTTGAGGGGGGTGACCTCCTGGCCGTGCGGGATGCGCGAGGCCAGGCAGGGGGCTGCGGGCTTGTCGGCCACGGAGAGTCCGAAGGCCCGGGCCAGGGAGCGCACGCGCGCCTTGGTGAGGCCGGCGCTGGCGAGGGGGCGCAGGACGCGGTGTTCGGTGGCGGCGCGCCCGCCGGGGCGGTCGGGGGCCAGGGAGTCGTCGGCGTTCTCTCCGTAGGCGACGGCGTCGAGGTGGTACCGGCTCACGATCGCGTCGTCGATGGTGCGGAACAGTGCGGACTTGCAGTGGTAGCAGCGGTCCAGCGCATTGACGCGGTAGGCGGGCAGGTCGGTCTCGCCGGGGTCGAACTCGACCAGTTCGACGCCGATGTCGGCGGCGAGGGCACGGGCGATGTCGCGCTCGTGGGTGGCGAGTGAGGCCGAGACCCCGAGCAGGGCGAGGACACGGTCCGGACCGAGTGCCCGGGCGGCGGCCGCGAGGAGGACGGCGGAGTCGACACCGCCGGAGAAGGCGATGCCGAGGCGCCCGATGCCGGCCATCTGGTCGGCCAGGGACGTGAATGCGTCCTGGTCCGCCGGGGGGAGTGGAGCTGGTTCGTGTCTCACGTTGTCGACGCTACGATGGGTGGCGTTTCAAATAACTGGTGGTTCGGGGCTTCTGACAGCGCTCCGGGAGGTGGGACCGTGAGTCGCAGCGCACAGCCTCTGGAAGTGTCCGCCGGCAGTCGTCACGTGCTTCGGAGGGTCGCTGAGGACCCGGATGTGCCGGAGCGTGACCGGATGCATGCCCGGGTGCTCATCGATGCGGCCGACGGCCTCCCGAATGCGCATGTTGCTGCTCGCCACGGGACGTCCCCCGCAACGGTGCTCGCGTGGCGACGTTCCTTCGAGACCCGTGGCCTGGCGGGAATCGGACATGTCAGAGCGGGGCGTGGACGGCGTGGGACGATCCCGGGACTGACGCTGGGGGAGGTCATCCAGGCGGTCGGACGCAACTCCCGGTCGGCGCATCCGATGACGGACTGCGAGCTGGCTATCCACCTGGGCGTGTCAGAGACCACCCTGCGCAGGGTCCGTCGTGATCTTGGACTCGTCCGGGGAGCGGACGGTCGGGCGGAGCTTCCCGATCCCCCGTTGACACCCCACCACGTGGAGGTGTGCGGACTCAAGGTCACCCCGGAGGGACTCGCGCTGGCCGTCTCCCTGGACCCCCTGAGCCACGAGCGGCTCGCGGACGTCCTCGGTGGGGGCGCGGTCGCGGGCACGGCGGCAGGAGCGGCGGGGGGTGCGCTGTCAGGCATCGGGGGATCGGAGCGCGAGCGGCGCTTCCCGGCTGCGGTCCTGGTCCTGCTCGCTGCGCTGGAGGTCATGCTTCCCGCTATGGTGGTGCGGGGTGTGGGCACGCCCTCGTCCCGGGTCGGTCGCCACCGGCCCAGGTACGCGGGGGGCGTCCTGCAGGACCTCGCGACGCGTGTGCCCTCCGCCCTCCAGATCCTGGTGGTGTCCGCGGGCTACTCGTGGCCCAGCATCCCCAACCGCCGGGTCCACCTGCGGGAGGTGTCACGAGAGGCGTGGTTGCCCGAGGTCGCCCGGGTCCTGCGCCCCCTGGGGGTGGGCGTGGCCGGGAGGAGCCAGTTCGCCTGCCTGCACGAGCTGGTGGGCGCGGTGGACGACCACCTCGGGGACGGCATGGAGGAGGGGGCGGACTTCGACTGGCGAGCCGCCCGGGACCACCTGATCGCTGGGCCGCTGAGGTCGCGGCTGGACCTCCTCTCCCGCACCGAGTTCTTCTGAGGGAGACTGTGGAAAGTTCCGGGTCCCGGTGGGTCCACGAGTGGCGCGCAGGGTCGACGGGGGTGGATCCTGCCACCGTCGGCTCTTCCGGTACGAGGGTTGATGAGGGAACGGGAGTGGAGTCCGTGCACAGGGACACCGGAGAGGCGCCGAAGGGTCCGCACGATGTGCGGGGACAGGGAGCCCCGCGACTGGAGGACCCCCTGGAGGAGCGCCTGGACTTCCTCCTGCAGCTGGGGTGTGGCCTGCTGGAGTCGGGCCAGACGGCCGCGAGCACGCGGTACCTGGTGGCCACCTGCGGCAGGGGGTTGGGCCTGGAGGGCATGAAGGCCATGACCCGGGGGCGGATGCTCCGCTTGGGTGCCCAGGGGTCTGATGGGACCCCGCGGGTGGTCTCTGCACCTGCGGGCGCCTTCGACACCATCGACTGCACGAGGGCGCGGGACCTGGCCCGCCTCGTCGAGGAGGTCGACCGCCCCGACGCCGATCCCCTGACCGGACCGGAGGCGGAGTCCTTCCTGGCGAACGGGCGCGAGGAGGTGCAGCGTCTGCGCAGTCGGGGCACGCCCTGGTGGGTGGTCACCCTGGGGCTGACCCTGCTGGCGTTCTTCATCAGCATGCAGGTGGGCATCAACTGGCGTGCCTGGGTCGCAGCCGCCGTGGTGCAGGTCGCCTCGTCACTGGTCGGGTTCGCGGTCGCACCCCTGCGCGCGCCCCGTCTCATGGTGGTCGCCGCGCAGGCCTGCGCGGGCGGAGCCCTGGCCACGGCACTGGTCCAGATGGGCCTCGTCGACCCGGTAGGTGCAGCAGCCGCCATCGCGGTGAACTGGCTGCTGCTCCTGCCACTGCCCCAGATGGTCAACGGCGGTGATGGACCTCCTCAGCTTCGACCGGCGCATGGCGCTCGTGCGCCTCTCGCGTGTGGCCCTGGCCGTGGGTGGCCTCGTCATCGGTGGGACCTTCACCTTCCTGCTGGGGGAGTCCCTCGGCATGACCCACCCGCGCCTGGACACCCTGCCCGGCATGCCGTGGTACCTGGTGCTGGTGTTCTCCGCGCTCGCAGCCGTGGGCAATGCGGCTCTTCCCAGATGAGGGTGTAGCGCACGTCGCGCGGCGGGCCGGCGCGTCGG
>JBQEKJ010000267.1:0-3542 GCA_052103835.1 Pauljensenia sp. | reverse complement strand
CCGTGGAGGTCCATGCCGAACTTGGTCGCGATGACGGCCTCGTCACGTCGGGTGGAGAGCGCACGACCGAGCAGCTCCTCCGACAGGCCGGGACGTGCGCCGTAGCAGTCCGCGGTGTCGAAGAAGGTGATGCCGGAGTCCAGTGCGGCCTCCACGACGGCTGCCGCACCCTCAGGGGTGCTGGTCGCGGTGCCGGTGCGACCGAGGTTGTTGCACCCCAGACCGACGACGGAGACGACCAGACCGGAGCGACCGACGTGGCGGAGGTCAGGGGAGGGGGAGGTGGTGTTCACGGATCCAGCGTACAAGTCGGTGGACTGGACGCAGTCCAGATGCACATGGTCCTTCGGACAATGAACCATGGACATGTTGACCGATGCTCTCGCGCCGCAGGGTGAGGACCTGGTGGCCGCCCTGGAGCGCCTGCTGGCTGCGGCCCGGGGGGACTCCGGCGCGGCTGGTACCGGTGCGGGTGGTACCGGTGCGGGTGGTACCGGTGCGGGCCCAGCCGCCACAGGTGTCGACGGCGGGGGGCTCTCGGAGAGCATCGACCACCTGGATGACGGGGAACTCAAGGAGTTCCTGCGGGATGCCGAACTCGTGGGGCGTCTCGTTGACGCAGCTCGGGTGGTGGGCGCGGGAGAGGTCGATCACCGGTCCCGCGCCAGCCTGGGAGCCGAGCGGATGTCCCACCGCCATGGCTGCCGCACGGCGTCCGAACTGGTGGAGCGTGTGACGCTCGTGTCGTCACGGACCGCGCGGGCTCGCATGAAGGAGGCCCGACCACTGCGTGGCGCGGTGTCGCTGGCGGGTGAGCGACTCCCCGGAGCATTTCCCCTCGTACGTGAGGCCGTGGAAGCGGGCGCCCTGGGTGCCGATGCAGCGCAGGCGATCACCCAGCCCCTGGGCGAGGCGCTCTCGCACGGCGCCGATGTGGGCGAGGTGTGGCGGGCGGAGCGGGAACTGGTGACCACGGCAGTCACCGGGAGGGGTAGGGAGGACGAGGGGACCGCGCCCGGAGGGAGGCAGTGGAGTGGGGCATCGGGGATGCCCGCAGACGAGGTGGCGGTCATGGCTCGCGTGTGGGCCCTGTACCTGGATCCTGACGGGGCCCAGCCCGACGAGAAGGAGGGCATGCGCCGCAGGGGAGTGACCCTGGGACACCTGCGCGGTGGCACCGTCCCCCTGCGTGGGGAGCTCCTGCCGGAGGTGGCCGCGCAGTTCCAGCGACTCCTCGACGCCCACCTCAACCCGCGGGCGGGGCGCGGCCCGGATGGGGACGTCGGTGGTGATCCGGCGGCGGCTGCCGGTGCCACCGTTGACGAGGGCGACCCGAGTCGGTCTGCTGCTGTGTCCGATGCGGACCTCCGTACGTACGCCAAGCGACGTCACGATGCCCTGGCCGGGATTCTCACGACGGTCGCGGGATGCGAGGCAACCCCCGGGTTGGGGGGTGCGCCCCCGACCCTGCTCGTGAGTGTGACTCCCGACCAACTGGAGGACCCCCGGGGCGTCGCCTTCCTCCACGGCGTGCACGACCCCGACCGGACAGCGATCAGTGCGGGGGTCGCCCGTCAGGTCGCATGTGCGGGAGCAGTGCAGCGTGTGGCAGTGGACGACCATGGCCGCATCGTCGAACTGGGCACCCCACAGCGTGTGTTCACCCCTCACCAGAGGCGGGCGATCACGTTGCGGGACGGGGAGTGCGTGGTCCCGGGCTGCCACGTGCCCTCCACCTGGTGCGAGATCCACCATGTCACCGAGCACCACGCGGGTGGGGCGACGCACACGGACAACGGAGTCCTCCTGTGCTGGTTCCACCACCGCACGCTCGACTCCGCGGGTTGGCAGATCGACATGCGTCTCGGCCATCCCTGGGTGCGGCCACCGGCCTGGATCGACCCGGACCGCTCCTGGACCCGGGCCGGGGGATCCACGCACCGTCAATGGGAACAACGGCGCGCGAGGCGGGGAGGCACTGCGGGAGGCGACGGGTTCCGCGTGGACAGGTCGCCCTCCCACGCCGGTGGGAGCGGGCGGCGCGCGGGACCTGCGGCTCCCACGCAGCCGGTGCGCCCCGACGGGCGCGAGGGCAGCGGTTCCGTGCGGGCAGTGCCCGCACCGCCCGCACCGCCCGACCCCGTGCAGGGGACCGAGCTCGGATCCGGCGGGCGGGGCCCGCGTGCACGGCGAGTTCTGAGTGATCGATACGGCAGCTCGCCCCCCGCTCCCGGTGGACCCACCTCCACCGGGACCGGCACCAACGGAACCGGTGGCGCCGGAACCGGCGCTGGCAATGCTCCGGGCCCACCCGGTGACGGACTCCCGGGTGCCGGTGGGCGTGACAGCAGGAGGAAGATCCCTCCCGATGGGGACGCGGAGCCGCCGTAGCGCTGCGCGGCACCCCTGCAGCATTGTGCGGGGCCCGTGCGGCTGTCACCGCAGGGACCTGGGAGCTCCCTGCGGCGTCACTTCTCCAGACCCGAGGTGTCGGTCGCGCACACGCGGAGACGGTGGCCGTCAGGGTCGGTGGCCACGAAGGTGTAGCCGAACGCGAGCTCGGTGGGCTCCAGGGCCATGGGGATGCCGCGCGCCCGCCATTCGGCGTACAGGCGATCGACCGTCTCGCGATCTGCGTTGCTCAGGGAGAGCTCGGTGCCGCCGACGGACGCCTGCGGTGCGGGGTCGATGGTGGCCCGGTCCTGGAGTCCCAGTGTGAAGGAGGCCCCCAGGGGGAAGACAGCGAACCCCTCGAACTCCGCGATCGGTCCGGTGCAGAGGAGATCGGCATAGAAGCGAGTGCTCGCAGCGACGTCGGCGACGTAGAGGATCAGGCTGGTGGGGGTGAAGTCCGACATGAGGAGTCCGTCCGTTCAGGTTCGGGGGCGACGGGACCGCCGTCCACGTCCACCACGATCCCGGCTGAACATGACATCCCATGTCATCTTTGTGACACCATGGCGAGGTGCGCGCGGATCGTCTGCTCTCGATCATCTGGCTGTTGCGGTCCCACGGCCAGCTCTCCAGCGCCGAACTCGCGCGCCGCCTCGAAGTCTCACGTCGCACGATCCTCCGGGACGTCGAGGCCCTCTCGGCCTCGGGTGTCCCGGTGTTCTGCGAACGCGGTCCCCACGGCGGGGTGAGGCTCCTTCCCGGCTACCGCACCGACGTCACAGGGCTCACCAACGAGGAGAGTCGCGCGCTGTTTGCGGCCGTCACCACGTGGGGGGCCGAGTCCCTGGGTCTGGGGGATGCCCTCGCCTCGGGAGTGCGCAAGCTGCTCGCCGCCGTTCCCGAAGCCCATCGCGAGCAGTCCGCGGAAGTGGCATCCCGGATCCTCATCGACCCTGAGGGGTGGTTGCCCCGACCTGAACGTGAACGCGTCGGCACCACGTTCCGAACGGTCCAGGCGGCGGTCCTGCAGCAACGACGTCTGCGCATCGAGTACAGGCGCAGGGAGCAGCGGGACCCACGGGTGTCGGTGGTCGACCCGCACGGTCTCGTCAGTGCGGGGAGCAGCTGGTACCTGTGCGCCACGCTCC
>JBQEKJ010000266.1:0-3562 GCA_052103835.1 Pauljensenia sp. | reverse complement strand
TGGCGCCCGAGGGGCAGGCGGAGACGCAGGTGGGGTTGAGGCAGTGCTCGCAGATGCGGGGCAGGTAGAACATGAAGGTCTGCTCGATCTGGGCCTGCACCCTGGTGGAGATCGCCTGGAGGACGGGATCCTCCTGCATGGTCTCGGGTGCGCCACCCAGGTCGTCGTCCCAGTTGGGACCCCAGGAGATGGTGTCCATCGGTTGGCCGGTGATCTGGGAGACGGGACGGGCGACCGGGAAGGTGGCGGAGTCCCGCGGGGCACTCAGCAGCTTCTCGGACTCGTAGGTCCAGGGTTCGTAGTAGTCCTGGAGCTCAGGCATGCGGGGGTTGGCGAAGATGGTGGTGAGCTCATGGAGACGACCACCCAGGCGGGGCTTGAGCCGCCCGGAGCGCTTGCGCACCCAGCCTCCGCGCCAGCGTTCCTGGTCCTCCCAGGAGCGGGGGTATCCGACGCCGGGGCGGGTCTCGACATTGTTGAACCACATGTACTCCGCGCCCTCGCGGTTCGTCCACGTCTGCTTGCACGTGACGGAGCACGTGTGGCATCCGATGCACTTGTCGAGGTTCATCACCATGGCGATCTGTGCCATGACCTTCATCAGAACGTCACCTCCTGGCTGCGACGGCGGATCAGGGTGACCTCGTCACGCTGGTTGCCCGTGGGGCCGATGTAATTGAACGCGTAGGAATGCTGCGCATAGCCGCCCACCAGGTGGGAGGGCTTGATGAGGATGCGGGTCAGGGAGTTGTGGATGCCTCCGCGTTTGCCCGTGGCCTCCGACAGGGGGGTCCCCACGGTCCGCTCCTGGGCGTGGTACATGAACACCGTGCCCTCGGGGATGCGGTGGGAGACGACGGCGCGCGCCACCACCAGGCCGTTGCGGTTGGTGGCCTCCACCCAGTCGTTGTCGCGGACCCCGATCTTCTCGGCGTCCACGGCGCTCATCCAGATCGTCTGGCCCCCGCGCCCCAGGGTGAGCATGTGCAGGTTGTCGAAGTACTGGGAGTGGATCGCCCACTTGTTGTGCGGGGTCAGGTAGCGCACGGCCACCTGGGCCTCGCCTGCCTGGCCGCCGCTCCCCGCTGTCGCGCCGCTCCCCGCGCCTCCGGCGCCTCCGGCGCCTCCGCCCGTGAGGGCTCCCACGGCGGGCTCGCCGTAGAGGTGGTGGAGGTCCAGGGGTGGGCGGAAGGTCGGCAGGGACTCACCCATGTCCCTCATCCAGTCGTGGTCCAGGTAGTAGTGCTGGCGGCCGGTGAGGGTGTGGAAGGGACGCCCTCGTTCGATGTTCTGGACGAAGGCAGAATAGCGGCGGTTGCCGTGTTCGGACCCCGTCCACTCCGGGGAGGTGACGATGGTCTGGGGACCGTGGGCCTGCATCTCGGCCAGGGTGACTCGGCGTTCCTCGTTGCCCCGGGCCAGGTCCGACAAGTGGGTGCCCGTGCGGGCCTCCAGGTCGTGGAAGCCCTGGAGGGCGAGGCGACCGTTGGTGGTGCCAGAAAGTGCGAGCACTATGTTCGCCGCCTTGGCGTCGGTGTCCACCAGGGGGCGTCCCGCCCCGGGATGGGAACTGTCAGCCGGGGCCGTGCCGTTGAGGTGGGCGAGGTGCCCGATCTCGACATCGGGCATGAAGTGCACGCCCTTGGTCATCATCCCGACCTTGTCGGACAGGGGACCCAGGGTGTTGAACTTGTCCAGGATCGCGGTGTAGTCCCTCTCCACCGTGACCAGCTTCGGCATCGTGACGCCGGGGACCAGCCCGGTGTCCTCCCGGTCCTGGACCACTCCACCCGGCGTCGCGTACTCGTCGGGGGAGTCATGCGACAGCGGCACGGCCACGACATCGGTCTGGGTGCCCAGGTGGCGCTGCGACATGGTGGAGACCAGGCCCGACAGCGTCTGGAAGACCTGGAAGTCCGTGCGTGACTCCCAGGGCGGATTGATGGCCGCGTCGAAGGCGTGGACAAAGGGGTGCATGTCGGTTGAGGACAGGTCCGTCTTCTCGTACCAGGTGGCCGCGGGCAGCACCACGTCGGAGGACAGGGTGGTGGAGGTGTTGCGGAAGTCGAGCGTGTAGAGCAGGTCGACCTTGCCGCTGGCCGCTGCGTCGCGCCACACCATGGACTGGGGGCGACGCTCCTCCGGGGCTTCCTCGGCGTTCACCGCGTTCTCGGTGCCCACCATGTGGCGGTAGAAGAACTCCGCGCCCTTGGCGGAGGACCCCATGAGGTTCGTGCGCCACGAGGCGATGATGCGGGGGAAGTTCTCCGGGTTGTCGGGGTCCTCGCAGGCGAAGTGCAGGCTGCCCTCCCCCAGGCGGTCCACGATCCACTGCCGGGGATCCACCCCGGCCTCCCGGGCCTCCTGGGCCAGGAGCAGCGGGGACTTCGAGAACGTCGGGTAGGAGGGCATCCACCCGCGCTTCATGGATTCCACCAGGGTGTCCGCGGTGGTCATGTCCTGGAAGGAGCCCTCCGACAGGGGGGACTCCAGGCGGGCCACGGGGGTCCCGTCGTAGCGCCACTGGTCGGTGAGCAGGTACCAGAAGCCTGCGGAGATCATCTGACGCGGGGGCCGCTGCCAGTCCAGGGCGAAGGCGTACTGGGCCCACCCGGTGATGGGACGCACCTTCTCCTGACCGACGTAGTGGGCCCATCCGCCACCATTGACACCCTGGGTGGCGCACATGGTGGTCAGCGCCAGGAAGGTCCGGTAGATCTCGTCGGAGTGGTAGAAGTGGTTCGTGCCCGCACCCATGATGATCATCGAGCGGCCGCGGGACTCCACCGCGTTCTGCGCGAAGTCGCGGCCCGCGCGGATAGCCGCCGCGGCGGGCACCCCCGTGAGTTCCTCCTGCCAGGCAGGTGTCCCGGGGGTGGAGGCGTCCTCGTAGCCGGTGGGCCACTGGCCCGGCAGGCCCGCCCGCTCCACCCCGTACTGGGCCAGGAGGATGTCAAAGACGGTGGTGACGTACTCGTCTTCACCCACGCGCAGGGCGGGGACACCGCGGTGCACGACACCCGCGCCCACGCTGCCCTCGCCGTTTCTGCCGGGCAGGTCGAAGCGTGGGAGGAGGACCTCCAAGTCGCAGTGGCCCTGGAGGTCCTCCGCGGAGAGAACGGGGTCCAGCCCCTCCAGTTCGAGGTTCCACCGTCCCGCGCCCGCCTCCCCGTAGTGGTCCGCCAGCGTGCCGCCGGGATCGCTGATCCCGCGGGCCGCGTCCCACACCAGGGGACGGAACTCCGCGTGCTCACTGTGGGCGAGGCCCGGGGCGTCCTCAATGCGGACTCCGGGGGTGGAGGGGTCCACGGCGCCGCCCTCGTCGAGGTCGGAGGCCACCAGGAACTTGCCCGGCACCCACGCGTCGCCGCGGCGCTTGAGGCGCACGAGGAAGGGGGAGTCGGTGTACCTGCGCATGTAGTCCAGGAAGAACGGCTCGTGGCGTCCGACGTGGAACTCGGAGAGGATCACGTGGCCCATGGCCATGGCCAGGGCACCGTCGGTGCCCGGCGCGATGCGCAGCCACTCGTCGGCGAACTTCGTGTTGTCCGCGTAGTCGGGG
>JBQEKJ010000265.1:0-3578 GCA_052103835.1 Pauljensenia sp. | reverse complement strand
GGGCTCGGCGGCATCGATCTGCGACGTGTCCGCGTGGTCGGGCCCGGGGTCCACGACAGCATACTGGGTCTCCCCCGGCAGCACGTAGCCGAGCCGTGAGCGCGCCTGGGAGGCGATGTAGTCCGGGTCGTTCCACAGGTCCAACTGGTGTTGCATGTCTGCGTTCTGCTGCTCCGCGGCAGCGACCCGGGCGGTGATGTCGCGCAGGTCCTGCTCCTGGCGCCACCACTGGAACAGCGAGGGCACCAGCATCCCGGCCAGCACCGCTCCGACCACGGCGATGCCGAGCAGCCGGACCGAGATCGTCAGGCCGCCGAAGCTGAGCGTGGGGTGCGAGCTGCCTTCCTTGGGCGCGCGCTGACCCGCGGGGGATGGGGTCCGACGCCCGTTGGCGGGCCGCCGGGCGGCGTTGGTGCGCGTGGCCGCCGACGCGGCCGTACGAGGGCGGCGCCGCCTCCCTGCCGGGTCCGTGTGCTCAGCCGTGTACGCCGACTTCGGGGAGGTCGACCCGGAGCTGCTCGCCGGTGAGGAGGAAGAGGGGGCGGATGAGTTGGAGCCGGCGCGCGCCGTGGAACCGTGGGACGAGGCACCGCGTGTTGAGGCACTGTCAGCGGCCGGGTCGGTTGCGGATGGTCGTGCGTCCCCGCCCTCGACGGCGGAACCCGTTCCTGCCCCCGCCGCTTTCCTGCGGGTACCGGCAGCGTCCGAGCGTTGGGAGTCCCGGGAGGAGCCCGCGCGCGCACCCGCACCTGCCACGTGGGGATGGCGAGGAGGCTTGGGCCGTGCGGGTCGGGCGGATCGGGAGTCTGGCATGCTCCAATCGTGCCGCGCCCGCACCGCACCGTGCCCGAGGAGGCGCGGCATGTCCCCAGCGCCGACGTGAGGTCCGTTGACCTCATCCGGGCACGCGAGCCGTCCCGCGTCCGGCCCTCCTGTCAACCCGCTGTGGGTTCGACCACCGGAACCATCCAGATCCACGTCCCGACGCCACCCAACCCACAGCCCGTCGCCATCCCGGCCACTGCCGCGTCCACCAGCTGTGGGTTCGGCACCGACAAGCAGCACCACCAACGAACAGAAGTCCGCCCTCCCGAAGGAGGACGGACTTCATGCCGTCAACAGAGCGGACCTCGCACCCCGAACGGAGCGGACTTCGCGGGGGTCGGCGGGGTCAGCGCCGAGTTGCGCTGCTCAGTGCAGGACTCTGCTCAGAACGAGGCGCGGGGGAAGGACGAGCGGCCGGCGTAGACGGCGGCATCGCCCAGCTCCTCCTCGATGCGCAGCAGCTGGTTGTACTTGGCGACGCGCTCGGAACGGGCCGGGGCGCCGGTCTTGATCTGACCGGAGTTGGTGGCCACGGCCAGGTCGGCGATCGTCGTGTCCTCGGTCTCGCCGGAGCGGTGGGAGGTCATCGTGCGGTAGCCGTTGCGGGTGGCCTCCTCGACGGCGTCGAGGGTCTCGGTCAGGGAACCGATCTGGTTGACCTTGACCAGCAGGGCGTTCGCGACGCCCAGCTCGATGCCCTTCTGCAGGCGGGCCGGGTTGGTGACGAACAGGTCATCGCCGACCAGCTGCACGCGGGAACCGATCTCGGAGGTCAGGGACTTCCATGCGTCCCACTCGTCCTCGGACAGCGGGTCCTCGATGGAGACCAGCGGGTAGTCCGAGATGAGCTTCTCGTAGTAGGAGACCATGTAGTCGGTCGAGCGGCCTTCGCCCTCGAACTGGTACAGGCCGTCCTTGAAGAACTCCGAGGAGGCGACGTCCAGGGCCAGGGCGATGTCCTGCCCGGGCTTGTAGCCGGCCTTCTCGATGGCGTCGACGATGAGGTCGAGTGCCTCGGCATTGGAGGCCAGGTTCGGCGCGAAGCCGCCCTCGTCACCCAGACCGGTGGAGAGCCCGCGCTCCTTGAGGACGGACTTCAGGGTGTGGTAGACCTCCGCACCCCAGCGCAGTGCCTCGTGGAACGTCGGCGCGCCGATCGGGGCGATCATGAACTCCTGGATGTCGACGTTGGAGTCCGCGTGGGATCCACCGTTGAGGATGTTCATCATCGGGACGGGCAGCACGTGGGCGTTCGGACCACCCAGGTAGCGGTAGAGCGGGAGCCCGGCGGACTCCGCGGCGGCCTTGGCGACGGCCAGGGACACGCCCAGGATCGCGTTGGCGCCCAGCTTGCCCTTGTTGTCGGTGCCGTCGAGGTCGATCATGGCCTCGTCGATGTGACGCTGCTCGGTGGCATCCTCGTCGATGAGCTCGGGGGCGATGACCTCGGTCACGGCCTCCACGGCGTCCTGGACGCCCTTGCCCTGGTAGCGGTTCTTGTCGCCGTCACGACGCTCGACGGCCTCGAAGGCGCCGGTCGATGCTCCGGAGGGAACGGATGCGCGCGAAACGGTGCCGTCCTCGAGCAGGACCTCGACCTCGACGGTCGGGTTGCCCCGGGAGTCGAGGATCTCGCGAGCCCCGATTGCCTCAATCCTTGCCACGTCATTCTCCTTCATGTGGTTGCGTGACTGCTGTCGCAGTCAACGGTAGTACGGGGCGCCGCCATTGGGCACCCCCTGGTTCGGGTGGACGCGCAGGGGCGTCACCATGGTGACCCTCATGCGTCGGTTGAGCGACGATGGTCCCCATTCGGGGTCCACAGCCCGATCCCTCTGGGAGGGATCGGTCACATCCGGGATTCATGGTGGGAAGACGGATCGGTCAGTTCCCACTCTGGGAGGAATCGCTGCCCGACAGGGAGTCGGAACCCACGACGTCCCCGAATGTCGAGGAGACGATCTGGTTGTCCTGGTCGAGCGTGCCGTAGCGAGGGTTCAGCCGGACATCGGCACTGGCCTGCTTCTCTGCCAGTTCCTGGGTGAGCTGGGAGGTGTCGGTCACGGCAGACTGCAGGTCAGAGACCGTGATCTGCATGCGCAGAAGGTCCACCAGGGCATGGTTGAGGTCGTCCGGGACAGCGGTGATCGACTGCTGTTCCTGGGCCGCCTTGATCTGGGCCTCCACGGTGGCGTCGTCGACGACGATCCCATGGTCCACGCCCATCTCCTGGATGTGGTGGGCGCTGGCCAGTGCGGAGACGAACTCGGAACGGCCCGGCTCCTGCCCGAACATCTCGTCGAACTGGTCGATCGACTGGGTGATGTCCGCCTCGGAGTAGGTGGTGTCCCCCACCTGCAGGGCAACGCCCGGCTGGGCGGAGCATGCGCCGAGACCTGCAACCAGCGCGAGTGAGGACAGTCCGGCGAGGACCTTCCCCTTGCGAGTGTGGAACACGTGCAACCTCCCTCGGTGTGGCCCCCTCGGACCGCCTCCCAAGTCTACGACAGGGCGGGCGCAGCGCCCGACCGGACAGGTGCACCGGGCAACAGGGGGCGTGAGTGGGAAATGAGGGCACACCCGCGTCGTCCCGGCACAGCAAGCGGGATCCACACCTCGGGTGAGATCCACGTTCCAGGGTGAGATCCACGTTCCAGGGTGAGATCCACGTTCCGGGGTGAGATCCACGGCTGTGAGCGTGGATCTCGACACCAACCGTGGATCTCGACGCGCGGCGGGCCTCCCTCGGGACC
>JBQEKJ010000264.1:0-3579 GCA_052103835.1 Pauljensenia sp. | reverse complement strand
ACCACAGCCATGGCTGAACAGAGCGACGACAAGTCACGCACCTTCACTGAGCGCATCGAGGTGGCGGGCAGCGAAGCGGTGGCCACCATCAAGAAGCTCGTCGCCGACGGCGACGTGCGGCGCATCATCATCCGCGACCAGCAGGGCAAGCAGCTCCTCGCCGTGCCCATGAACGCCGGTGTCGCCGTCGGTGGGATCGCCGTGCTGGCCTCCCCGACGGTTGCCGCCATCACCGCGCTGGTGGCCGTCCTGACCAAGGTGCGTCTGGAGGTCGAACGCACCGACGTCAACTCCGGGGGTCCCGTGGTCGACGTGGAGGTCCACGACGTCGAGCTCCACGAACCGGCGGCACCGGGGACCGACACGCACGAGGGCGGCTCCGCCCAGTCCTGAGGTCTGCTGCGTGGCGGCCGCCGGGACGCCCGGACACTCCGGTGGGCGGTGCCGTGTCCCCTGACTGAACGGGAGTGGCGTGCTGTGGGCCCGTTCCCCTCGGATGCGCGGCGCGTGCAGGCGGGGCACTGCGGGTCCGTGGGAGCGTTCGCGGGTCCGGACGGGATCCGGCCCCGCCCTCGTGCGCCTCAGGAGATGGGCGCCTCTCGGGGCGAGTCCTCACCAAGGGTGTCCAGCAGCTCCCGGTCCGCGCGGGTCGTCTCTCGGCGCAGCCGTGGCAGCCCGAGGATCATGAGCGCCACCATCGCCCAGGCGCAGACGATGACCACCAGGAAACCCCCGTGCGCGCCCGCGGCGTCCACGCGGCGACCACCCAGGGCCGCGCCGATGGAGGTCCCGATGTTCATCGCGGTGGACATCCAGGTGAGCCCCTCAGTCAGCTGGGTCGGGGGGACGACCTTCGTGACGATCGTGTTGACATTGGTCATGGTCGGAGCGATCGTCAGGCCCGTGACCCACATGACCAGCGCGAGCACCACCAGGTTGCGCGCCAGCAGGAACGTGGAGGCACCCAGCGCCAGCGTGACGATGCCCACCGCGTAGAGCTTCCACAGGGGTTGGCGCCAGGTGCGTGCGCCGTAGACCAGGGCCGCGGTGAAGGACCCCAGGGCGAAGAAGGCCAGCAGGGGGCCTGCCAGTGCGGCTGCGCCGTGCTCATCCGTGAACGCAACGACGGAGACGTCATTGGCGCCGAACATCGCGCCCGCCCCGATGTAGGTCAGCGCGAGGCCCACCACGACGGGGTTGGACAGGACGGTGGGATGGCGCTCGCCCACCTCGCGGTGGATGACCGGGGGCTCGGTGGCGCCCTGCCCGAGGAACGCGATGCCACCCAGCGTCAGGAACGTGACCGCCAGGAGCAGCCCGGTGGCGGGGTGGACCATGGTGCCCAGCAGGGTGGCCATGATGGGGCCGACGATGAAGACGAACTCGTCGATGGCGGACTCCATGGCATACGCCGTGGTCAGCTGCTTCTGGTTGGTCACCACCGTGGACCAGCGCGCCCGCACCAGTGCCCCCGGGGATCCCCAGGTGGCACCCGAGAGGGCGGCCAGGGCGAACAGCGCCCACTCGGGTGCGTGGGCCAGGGCAGCGGCGACGAGGGCGACCATCGACAGGGCGGAGACGACCAGCGAGGGCGCCATCACGCAGCGCTGACCGCGGGCGTCCACCAGTCTTGCCAGCACGGGTGCACCCACTGCGAGTCCGATGATGTTGGCGGCGCTCACCGCGCCGGCCAGGGTGTAGTTCCCGTAGGTGGCCTTGATGAGCAGGATCGTGGAGATCCCCACCAGTGACATCGGCATGCGCAGGACGAACCCGGCCAGCGAGAATCGCCAGGCCCCGGGCAGTCGTAGCACGTCGGCGTATGTGGAGAGCACGATCACCGAGTCTATTCGGGGCCCGTCGGCGCGGGAAGTGCCCCCGGGGTGCGGGTGGTCACCCGGAGTGGGGCCCGAGGGTCCCGGGTCCGGTTGCCGCTCGGACGATAGGATCGCGCCGATTGCACACACCACGTGCTTCGGGGTCGGTGAAAGTCCGAACCGGCGGTGACAGTCCGCGACCCGTCCACGTTGCCTGCCGATCCGGCCGGTGACGCGGATGGTTGACCCGGTGGGATTCCGGGACCGACGGTGAGAGTCCGGATGGGAGAGGCACACGTGGCGCCGGGACGATCGGCGGGCTGCTCGCGGCCTGCCCGGGCTGCACCCGGTGACGCGTCGGCGCCCGTCGCGCACACCCCGGAGCCTGATCACAGGGAGTACGCGGACACCATGTTCACCGGAATCGTCGAAGAGGTCGGCACCATCGTCTCGACCCGTCCCGAGCCGGGAGGCGGCGCGGCCCTGAGGATCCGAGGTCCCCTGGCAGCCCGGGGCGCCAGGCAGGGCGACTCGATCGCGGTGTCGGGAGCGTGCCTGACGGTCGTGGACCAACCCACCGCCGAGGAGTTCGTCGTCGACCTCATGCCCGAGACACTGCGGCGCACCTCGCTCGGCTCACTGCGCACAGGATCGCCGGTGAACCTGGAGCGTTCACTGCGTGCCGACGCCCGCCTGCACGGGCACATCGTCCAGGGTCACGTCGACGGTGTGGGCCGTCTCCTGCGGCGCAGCGACGAGGGTGGCTGGGTCGAGCTGGAGATCTCCGTGCCAGCACCCCTGGTCGGCCTGGTCGCCGAGAAGGGTGCTGTCGCACTGAACGGGGTGTCCCTGACGATCACGCACGTGGGGGACGGGGACGCATGGAAGCCGGGCGAGAGAGGTGCCGACGAGGACGGGCGGGAGACGGACGGGGGTGGTCGAGTGGTGGACGTGGGGGAGACCGTCGAGGGCGGTCACGGCGTGGACGAGGGCGGCGCCACGGACGGTTCACTCGGTGTCGCCCTGATTCCCGAGACCCTGCGTGCCACGAACCTCGGGGACCTGCGGCCCGGGGACCCCGTCAACATCGAGATCGACGTCGTGGCCCGCTACGTCGCACGCCTCCTGGAGGTCGGGGACATCCGTCTTCCGTGATGTGTGCCCGCGGCCGTGGCGATCTTGGTGGCCGTGGCGATCTTGGTGGCCGGAACCGTGTCTCGTGATCCGCGTGCGGCGTTCCTCGTCCCTCATCCCTCGTCCCTCGTCGCGCGATCCTCGTATGGCGTTCCTCGTTCCCCGTCGCGCGATCCTCGTATGGCGTTCCTCGTTCCCCGTCGCTCGATCCGCTTGGGGCGTTCCTCGTTCCCCGTCGCTCGATCCGCTTGGGGCGTTCCTTGTCCCTCGATCCACGTACTGTGCTCGACGGGCCGGGCCGTTGTCTGCTCGGGGCGTTTCGTTTTGGTTGGGGTTGTTGCGTTCTGGCATGCCTTACCGGCTTTGGGTACGTCTTACTGCGATTGGGCACGGGATATATCCCTGTCCCGAACGCAGTAACCCTTGCCCAATACCAACAACCCGTACCAAAACGGATTCCTCCGATCTGCGCGCGAGGCCCTGACCTTGACCCCGGTTCTGACCTTGACCTCGGTCCTGACCCCTGCGCCGACGCTGCCGCGGGCACGGGCACAGCCGCAGCTGTCTCCCTGCTCCCAGCCACAACCCCCGTCCCGTTCCTGGTCCTGGCCCTGGTCCTGGCCCTGGC
>JBQEKJ010000263.1:0-3581 GCA_052103835.1 Pauljensenia sp. | reverse complement strand
CCACATCTGAGGGAGAAGACACTGGCTCGACTGGACGAACACGCCGATGCGCTCCTCACGGGTGTGGTGGGGCCCTGGCTCAGTCCGCGCGGTGGTGTCCTGCCCCCCTCGCCCTAGGGGTTCCTGGTCAAGGTTGTCCCCATGTCCGGGGAGCCGCGGAGCGACGCCCAGAGGCTGCACCGTCTGCTCCTGCGTGTCCTCCGCTGGGTGTGCTTCCCGACGCTGTCCCCCCCCACACATGGGGACCTGCGGCACGGGACGGGGCTGTTCACGGGAGACACGGGGACCGGTCGAAGATGCCTCGGAGCGTCCTCGACCGGTCCCCGGACCGTGCTTGTTCAGGAGGTCATGCGACCGGCTGTGGGGTGCGTGCCTGCTCCCTCCGGCGTGTCACCACCTGGTACGTCGAGGCCAGCGCGACACCCAGCGCCGCGGCGCAGATGGCGATCACGAATGCGTGGGAGAAGTCACCGTTGTTCGCAGCTCCGATGCTGGCGCCGATCCGTGGTGACAGGAGAGCCGCGACGGAGTAGCCCACGAAGACGATCCCGTAGTTGATGCCCTGGTTCGCAGGGCCGAACTGCCCCATGACGAGGGTCGGCATGGTGGCCATGATTCCACCGAAGGACGTGCCGATGAGGAGCAGTCCGACGGCCAGGGGGAGTGCCCGGTGCTCACCCTTGCCCAGCATGACCACCACGAGACCCGCCGCAGCAATGACGAAGATGATCTGGAGTGAGCGCACCCGGCCGATCCGGTCGGAGAGCGTCCCCCAGATGAGGCGACCTGCGAGGTTGGAGAAGGAGTAGAGGGAGACGAAGACCGCTGCCTCCGCCGCGGCATACTTGTACATTCCCTGGGCGATGGGAGAGGCGTTGCCGGAGATCATGACGCCCGAGAATGCGCCGCAGATGAAGATGAAGAAGATGAGCCAGAACATCGGTGTGGCGACCATCTCCCTCCACCGCATGTTGACGGTGGCTGCGGGACGGGAGCCATTGGCAGTCGGCGGGGTCCACCCCTGGGGGACGAAGTCGGCGGGTGCCTGGCGGATGACGAGGAATGCCGCCACACCCACGACCAGGAAGACGACGCCGATTGCGATCATCATGGAGGAGAGGCCCAAGGTGGAGAGCAGTGTCTGGATGACGGGCGCCATCACGATGGTCGCGCCACCGTTGGCACCCGTGATGAGACCGGATGCCAGTCCACGACGATCAGGGAAGAAGCGCAGGGTGTTGTTCAGGGCAGCCGCGTACACGAGTCCCTGGCCCATGCCCCCGACGATTCCGTAGGCGAAGATGACGCCGATCCCGCTGGAGGCGACGAAGCCCGCGAGCAACCATCCCGCTCCGTAGAGGAGGCCTCCGATGAGTGCGACCGACCGGGTCCTTCTGTGGTCGACGAAGTAGCCGCCGAGGATCATGGGGATGGGGGCGATGGCGGAGTTGATGGAGTAGGCGGTCATGGTCGAACTCAGGCCGATCTGATCGGCCAGCTGGTCACGGAAGACCGAGAATGCGTAGATCGAACCCGTGCAGAAGACGAGTGCACAGGCGGCGACGAGGATCGCCCACCGGTGGTACTTCGGCGTCATTTCCATGTGTCGTGTGTTCCTTTCACAACTTCAGAGGAGAGCGTGCAGGCTGCGGTTCCAGGGAGAACGTGGACACGCATGCCTGGTCCGCCGCGTGAACCGGTGTCACGACCATGGGCTGTGCCCGGCAGACGATGGTGCGGGGCCGTAGCGGGACCGGCATTCGTCACCATCTCCTGTTGGGCGCGTGGACTGGCACCGTGGCGGTGCTCACCCGTCGCGAGCACGACGTCGTGGACGTCCCCGGGGATTCGCATGCCGCGACACACATGATACGGACCGAATAAGTCTAGATTCGGGCCGTCAGTCCCATCTGCCCCTTCGGGGGCACTGAAATCCTTCAACCGTCCTTGGCATCGAAGTTCCCGCTGTCCGGGGTCGGGCCGGGTCCTGACAGTGTCGGGTCGACCCGGGACCTAAGTAGCAGGATAGGGACCGGATTGGTCGGTAATGTCGTGGTCATGCGGGAGCGGCGGGAGAATCCCGGTGCGCGACCTCGGGAAACGATCTGGGTCGCCGACCCCACGGGAGCGGTCAGGAAGGGGCACACGGTGGTGAAGTCCTTCGCCGAGCGAGTCGGCCTGTTGGCACGCCTGGAACCCGATCGGGCCAGCGTGATCTGTGAGGGGCAGACCTACACGCGTGCAGCGATCGCGGAGCACACCGCCCACCTTGCACGGTGTCTCGCCGAACTGGGAATCGCCCCAGGTGCGAGGGTCGGTGTCGTGGCACGCAACTCCGAGTTGCACCTCGTCTGCGCTCTCGCGACGTCACAGGTGGGGGCGATCCTCGTCCCACTCCACTTCCGCTCCGCCCCGTTGGAGGCACGACGCAACCTGGAGGACTCGGGGTGCTCGGTCGTCATCTTCGACAGGGAGTCCGCTCCCTCCTACGCCCAGGCGGCTGGAGGCACCGGGTTCCTCGGCGTCGTCGACGACATCGAGAACCACTCAGACGTGCCCGCGTCCGTCCCCCAGGGATGGCTCCTCCTCAGCGAGGTGTGCCACCGGGCGACCCGTGCTCCCCAAGCCGTCGCCTTCGACGAGTCTGCCGTGGCGATGATCCACTACACCTCCGGATCCACAGGACGGGCGAAGGGCGTGTGCCTGACCTACCGCAACATCGAGGCCTCCTGGGAGAACTGGGCGCACGAGATGCCAGTGGGGGCCGATGACACCGTCCTGACGATCACCCCCTTCGCCCACGTGGGTGGACTCCAGACCTTCACCCTGCAGGTCCTCGTGGCCGGCGGGACAGTGGTCATCCAGAGGCACTTCGACGAGGACGAGGCCCTGCGACAGGTCGAGCGGCACGGGGTCACTCTCATGTTCTGCGTCCCGCGCATCTATGCGGAGATGGTGCACAGTCCCGAGTTCGCGGTCCGCGACCTCTCGAGCCTGCGGTGCGCCGTCGTGGGAGGTGCGGCAGTCTCCCCGGACCTGGTCGCCACCTACGCCCGACGAGGGGTGCCGTTGTGTCCCTCGTGGGGAATGACGGAGACCTGCGGGGGTGCCACCCTGCTGCCCCACGGCCAGATCTCCGCCCTGCCCAACTCGGTGGGGCACCCCATGCTCCACGTGCGGGTCCGCCTCGTGGACGGCCAGGGTGCCACGGTGGGAGTGAAGCACCCGGGGAACCTCCAGGTCCGCGGCGCGAGCATCGCGCAGGGCTATTGGGTCAACGAGGAGGTCCTTCCCCTCGCTGCCTCCCCGGACGGCTGGTTCGACACCGGTGACGTCGCTGAGATCGACGAGGTCGGAAACATCTCGATCACGGGTCGCAGCTCCGACCGGATCATCTCCGGTGGGGAGAACATCTATCCGGCGGAGATCGAGTGCGCCCTCTCGGGGTGCTCCGGGGTCGGGGAGTGTGCGGTCATCGGCGTGCCGGACGAGCAATGGGGGGAGACGCCCCTGGTGTTCGTGGCCGCATCGCCTGACCGGGAGCCTCCTTCCCTGGAGGTGGCACGCGACTACCTGGCGCT
>JBQEKJ010000262.1:0-3589 GCA_052103835.1 Pauljensenia sp. | reverse complement strand
CGGCACGGACTACTTCGGTGTGGGTGTGAGCATGGGGATGACCTGGTGGACCCCTTTCACGGTGGCTCTTGCCCTGCTGCTCGTCTCCCTCCTCGCCGAACTCGTCCCCGCTCTGCTGGTGGCCAACGCCCCGGGTCTCCTCGCGCTGGTCGCAGGACGGTCGACCACCCAGGAATGGTTGGCAGGCACGTCCACCCAGGGATGGCAGCAGCCCTCAACGACGGGACCTGTGCCGTCCCAGACCGGAGCAGCGCCAGCCGTAGCCGTGCCGGCTGCTCCCGGGGGTGTTGCACAGGCGGCTCCCGGTCAACAGCCGCCGACGTGGGGGGCTGGCCGACCCGCGCAGGGGACGAGTCCGACAGAGGTCCTGCCCGTGGTCACAGGCGCATTCACATCCGGCGCACAGTCGCCCGTTGGACATCCGGCGCCTGCCCAGACCCCGGGTGCCGGCTCGCCGGTGACTCCCACCGGACCCACCCCGTCCACGGGAGCAGGAACCCCTGTCCCACCGGCGGGCACGCCTGTGGGAGCACAGTTCCCGCCCCCGCCGGTTCCGCCCTCGTCCGCCGCACCCTCCCCGCTTCCCCCGCCCACACCCATGGACCCTGCGACCAAGCGCCGTCTGGCCATCGGTGGCGGGATCGTCGGGGTCCTGGCGGTCCTGGTGATCGGGGTGTTCGTCGCAGCAGCTGTGATCAACTCGGGGCGAACTGCCGCGGCCCCGGTCGAGGCATACCTGGACCTCATTGCCCAGGGCAAGGCGGATGCTGCGACCTCGTTGGTCGATCCCGGTGTTCCCAACGACCAGCGGGCGCTCCTCACCGACGCGGTCCTGGGCCAGGCCACCGCCAGGCTGCAGGTGGTCGATGTCACGGTGGACTCCGAGTACGGGGACCAGTCCTCTGTCACGGCCACCTACTCCCTCGACGGGGAGCGGTTCACCCACCAGTTCACCGTCGTCCAGGGCGAGAAGGAGTACTTCCTGCTCAAGACGTGGAAACTGGACGACGCTCTCGTGCTCCCCGTGACCCTGAGCTCGCCGGGCTTCACGTCGGTCTCGGTGGGGGACACCCAGGTGCCCCTCTCGGACGACGGAGGCTGGACCAGTGCCTCCCTGTACGCCTACCCGGGCATCTACACGGTGTCTGCCCCGAGCGACGCGGGCCAGTACCTGACCGCGGATCCGGTGACCCTCAAGGTGACATCGCTTTCGTTGGCCGGGGCGGAGATCGATCCTGTCTCCACCGACGCCCTGCAGGCGCTCGTCCTGGACAAGGCCAAGGCACAGGTCAAGAGCTGCGCGACGCCGCCGGGGAACATGGACGATGCGTGTCCCTGGTCGGTCCAGGACGATGACCTCGCCTCACTCACCGTCACGCAGGAACCGAGTGGCTTCGACGACTTCGACCTGTACGGGTTCACGACCTCGGAAGCCGTCATCACGATCCGGGAGAACCCCAGTGACTGGAACACGGATCCCGAGGACGAGGAGGTGAGCTTCGCCCTGACGGGGAGCATCGACCTGACCGACCCGGCCAACCCCGAGGTCACGTTCGACTATGCGTGGTGAAGGGGCGGGCACAACCGCCTGGGACGCCGAGGGCCCGGTGGGATCTCTCCCACCGGGCCCTCGGGCTCAGTTCAGCACTGTGGGACGCGCACGGGGCGTGTCCCGTCAGGACTCAGATCGCGCGGGCGACCTTGTCCGACTTCAGGCACTTGGTGCACACGTTCAGGCGCTTCGGGGTGCCACCCACCAGAGCGCGGACGCGCTGGATGTTCGGGTTCCACCGGCGGTTGTTGCGCACATGGGAGTGCGAGACGCTCTTGCCGAAGCCCGGTCCCTTGCCGCAGACGTCGCAAACGGAAGCCACGATGTTCTCCTCGGTTCCAGATTCTGGGTTCCCGCTCACGCGGGTCGGTTCATGCAGCGATGGAAACCCACCGCAGGCAACCACAAGAGAATAGCCGATCCGCCCTCGTCCCTCCAAGTCCTGGGACCCCGCGCCGCGTGTCAGGTGGCACACAGCGCGGCCCTGCGGCGACAATCGTGGCATCACCACCCGGGCCGCGCGGGCATTCCCGTGCCCGGGTCCACACCCGGAGACACAGGCACCGGAACACCGAGAACACGCAGATGCCGGGACTCAGCTCCCGACCACTGACACTGGAGGACGTTGTGGAACCCACTGCGGGGACGCTCGCGGAGACACTGCGCACCGCGGCGGACGAGGCAGCGCGCCTGCGGGCCTTCATCGACGACCTCGACGGATGGGACGGCCAGGACTGCGACACCGGGTCCAACGCCGCACTGACACTGGAGGCCCTCGCACGTGCGGTGGGGGAGCTGGATCCGTCCTCCTCCTTCGAGTCGGCCCTGGAAGTGGGCGTGGACGCAGCGGTGCGCAGTGGGGTCGGACATGTCGGAGTGGTCCTCGGCGGCGTGCTCGCGACCTGGGCGGAGGCGCTCGGCGGCGCCCAGTCGCTGCGCCCCGTCGACGTGGCCCGCATGCTGCGCGCGAACCCCTGGGAGTGCGAGGGCGTCCACATGGACTGGTCACTCGCCCTGGAGTCCATGTTCGACGAGGGCACATCGGAGCTGGAGACCCTGGGTGATGCACTGCCCGACGTGGGAGGCATCGTCGCCGTGTTCTCCGCCCAGGCGCAGTACGGCCTGGTCAACGCGACGAACGACTCCACCGGGCGGGTGGATGCCGGTGCCGCGGTGCTGGCGCTGCTGCTCGCCTCGCTGGACGCCACCGTGCGCTCGGACCACTCGATGCTGGACTCCCTGGTGCACATGCTCGCCGAGCTGGCCGGGTCACCCGGCGCCTCGTCACCGCGCCCCCAGGTGCCGGCGCCGGGGCGCGCCTTCACCGTCGACATCGTCCTGCACGGGACCTCGGAGGACGCCGCGGCCGCCCGCAACAGCCTCGCCGGGCTGGGCGTGCGCCATTCCATGGCGGGTCGCGCGGACCTCTTCGGTGTGGGGGAGTGGCGCCTGCACGTGGACACCTCGGCCCCGCTCGCGGTGCGACCCAGGTCGGGGACCGTGGTGCGCTTCCAGGTCTGCGATGCACGCCCCGACGAGCTCATCGGCCAGGACATGCTCTCCGACGGGGTCACCCACCGCGGCGTACGACTGCTGGAGCGGCGGACCCTCACGCGCGTCGAGCGGGCCATGGTCGTGGCCTGCACACGTGCCCCCGGCCTCGTCGAGGACCTCGCGCAGGCCGGTGCCGTCACGCTGCTGGACCCCGATCCGCAGGACACCCAGGCCCTCGTGCAGGCGGTGTGTGCCTCCACCACGGGCGTGTGCCTGGTCGCACCTTGCGACCCGGCCTCGGTCGACCTCGCGCGCAGCGTCGCGCGACACCTGCAGATTCCGCCCACGGGCGACGGTGGTGAGGGGGTGACGGACGTGCGCATCGATGGGGGCGAGACAGTCGGCCCGGTGGACGAGGGCGGGTTCGCCACCTCCTCCCGCCCGGCGGGCTCACCGGAGCCCTCCCGTCTCAGCGCGCAGGAACTCCTGGGGACCACCGCGCCCGGGCCCACCCGCCTCACCTCGCAGCAACGCCTCGGAACC
>JBQEKJ010000261.1:0-3604 GCA_052103835.1 Pauljensenia sp. | reverse complement strand
CCCCGACGCCGCCCAGCGGGAGCGCGTCGAGTGGGCCCTGCGGGGCGCCCAGGCCACTGAGTTCGTCACGCGCATGGACCAGGGCATCGACTCCCGCGTCGAGCCCGGTGGCACGAACTTCTCCGGCGGACAGCGCCAGCGTCTCTCCATCGCCCGCGCGCTCTACCGGCACGCGGATCTCTACGTCTTCGACGATTCCTTCTCCGCCCTCGACTACGCCACCGACGCCCGGCTACGCCTGGCGTTGCCGGACTACGTCGAGGGTGCGGCCGTCCTGGTCGTCGCCCAGCGGGTCGCCACGATCCGCCACGCCGAGGTCATCGTTGTGCTCGAGGACGGCCGCATCGTCGGCCGGGGCACGCACGGCGAACTCATGGAGTCCTGCCCGACCTATCGCGAGATCGTCGCGTCCCAGATGAGCGAGGAGGAGGCAGCATGAGCCACGGACCAGGGCCACGCGGAGGCCGGGGCGTCGCTCCGGGGCAGCGCTCGAAGAACTTCGGACCCAATCTGCGCCGACTCCTCGGGGAGCTGAGGCCCGACTGGCTCCTCCTGACCTTGGCGCTCATCGCCTCGGCGGCGGGCGTGCTGGCCTCCGTGGCCGCTCCCCGCGTGCTCGGCCACGGCACGGACCTGATCTTCAACGGGGTCGTCGGCAAGATGATCGCCCAGGCGCCCTCCAAGGAGGCGGCAGTGGCGGCCCTGCGCCAGCAGGGCAACGAGAAGCTCGCCCAGATGCTCCAGGGCATGGACGTCGCCCCCGGTCAGGGCATCGACTTCACGGAGCTCGCACATGTGCTGCTGGTCGTGGTCGCCATCTACATCGCGGCTGCGGTCCTCATGTATGTCTCGGGACTGTTCCTGCGTGTCGTCGTGCAGAACACCGGGTACCGCATGCGCACCCAGGTCCAGGACAAGATCGAGCGCCTGCCCCTGAGCTACCTGGACCGCAACAGCCGCGGCGACCTCATGTCGCGCGTCTCCAACGACGTCGACAACGCCACCCAGGTCATGAACCAGACGCTGTCGCAGTTCTTCCAGTCCATCCTCACCATCATCGGCATCCTCGGCATGATGCTGTTCATGTCGTGGAAGCTCACGCTGGTGGCCATGGCGGTGGTCCCGGTCGGCGGATTCATCGCCGTCCAGTTGATGAAGCGCGCCCAGCCGCAGTTCCGCGAGCAGTGGAAGGCCACCGGCCAGGTCTCCGGCGTCGTCGAGGAGGCCATGACCGGCCACGAGGTCGTCGCCCTGTACGGCCTGGAGGACCGGTTCACCGACGAGTTCAACGAGTCGAATGAGGCCCTGTACCACTCCTCCTTCAAGGCGCAGTTCATCTCCAACCTCGTCATGCCCCTCATGGGGATGGTCTCCAACGCCTCCTACGTGATCGTCGCGGTCGGCGGCGGGATCATGGTGGCCGGTGGCTCCATGACCCTGGGCCAGGTCCAGGCATTCATCCAGTACTCGCGTCAGTTCACCCAGCCGCTGGGCCAGCTGGCCTCCATGGCGAACTCACTGCAGTCCGGTGTGGCCTCCGCCGAGCGCATCTTCGAGTTCCTCGATGCGGAGGAGATGGAGCCCGACACCGGCGCCACCACCTTCGCGGCCGCCCGTGGCGAGACCGAGTCGCCTGCGGAGGAGGAGGTCCACGGGCGCATCGTCTTCGACCATGTCCGCTTCGGATACAACCCGGGCACTGAGGTCATCAAGGACCTCTCCCTGGGTGTGGAGCCCGGCCAGATGGTCGCCATCATCGGGCCCACGGGTGCCGGCAAGACGACCCTGGTCAACCTGCTCATGCGCTTCTACGAGCTCGACTCGGGTTCGATCAGCATCGACGGGGTCGACATCCGTGACCTGCACAAGGACACCCTGCGCTCCCACACGGGCATGGTGCTGCAGGACACGTGGCTCTTCGAGGGTTCGATCGGGGACAACATCGCATTCGGCCGCGAGGGCGCCACGCACGAGGAGGTCGTCGAGGCCGCCCGGGCCACGGCCTCGGACCGTCTGATCCGACAGCTGCCGCGGGGCTACGACACCCCCATCAGCGACGAGGGCGACACCGTGTCCGCGGGCGAGCGGCAGCTCTTGACGATCGCCCGCGCCTTCATCGCCCATCCGGACCTCTTGATCCTGGACGAGGCCACCAGCTCGGTGGACACACGTACCGAGGTGCTGGTCCAGAAGGCCATGGACCAGCTGCGCCGCGGGCGCACGGCCTTCGTCATCGCCCACCGCCTCTCCACGATCCGCGACGCGGACCTCATCATGGTCATGGAGGAGGGCGACGTCGTCGAGACCGGTCGTCACGAGGAGCTGCTGGCCCGCGGGGGTGCCTACGCCCGTCTGTACCAGGCCCAGTTCGCCGGTCCGGATGGTGAGGAGACCGATGTCGAGACGCCGGCTCCGGGGCATCCCTCCACCGTCGGGCAGGATGACCTCTCCGGGAAGGAAGACGGTTCCGGCACCGAGGTGTAGTCACCCTCGCACGCCGGTGCGCCGGTGGAGCGCTCCCTGTGGTGGTCAGCGCAGGGAGCGCTCCACCTTCTGGGCACCCCGACGACAGGCAATGCGGGCGACGAGCCGGTTCCCGGCCACAGGTGGTCGCACGTCTGCGCTGGTCGCGGTCGACCTGTCGGCTGGACCCCACCTCGCACCACGCACATTGTCTGTCGACCCGCATCCCGGACGACCGAGAGCGAGTACACGGCACGTGTCCTCAGGCGGCGATGAAGGTCGGTGCCACCACTCGCCGCGCACCGGGGCGCCACGCACCACCGGATGGCACGAGGGCGGGACATGGCTCCGAACCATGCGCCCCTGTGGAAGTGAAGACGGATGGTCCCATCACCGGGCATGCAGGGTCCACACCGCCCTAGGCTGGTGCCACCACACACGGAAAGGCCCCTCCATGCCCGACTCCCCCGAGCTCCACCTCGTCGACATCCCCACAGTCCCCCTGGCCAGTGGCATCGCCATCCCCCAGTTGGGGTTCGGCACCTACAAGGTCACCCAGGACGTCGTGGACGTGGTCCTGTCCGCCCTACGACTGGGCTACCGCCACATCGACACCGCGCAGATGTACCACAACGAGGCCGAGGTCGGTCAGGCCTGGACCGACTCCGGTCTGGAGCGGGAGGAAGTGTTCCTCACCTCCAAGCTCGACAACCCCAACCACGAGCCTGCCGCGGCGCGCGAGTCCTTCGCACGCACCCTGCGCGACCTGCACACCGACCACGTGGATCTCTTCCTCATCCACTGGCCCCTGCCCATGCACTACGGCGGCGACTTCGTCACGACCTGGAAGGTGTTGGAGGAGTTCCTCGAGGACGGCCGCGCCCGCGCCATCGGGGTCTCGAACTTCGAGCCCCACCACCTGGAGCCGATCCTGGAGCGGACGGACGTGGTGCCCATGGTCAACCAGGTCGAGTCCCACCCGTTCCTGCCCAACCGCTCCGTCCACGACTTCGACGACGAGCACGGCATCGTCACTGAGGCATGGTCCCCGCTGGCCCGGGGACGGGCGGCAACGGACCCCGTGCTCACCGGGATCTGCGAGGAGGTCGGAGCCACCGCCTCACAGGTCGCTCTGGCCTGG
>JBQEKJ010000260.1:0-3609 GCA_052103835.1 Pauljensenia sp. | reverse complement strand
TCCTCGCCTGGGTGCAGTCCCACTACCCCGTCGACACCCGGCCGCGCGATGTCGACGACCTCCTGGCCACCTTCGGCCTCTCCGGCCACGCCCAGAAGTCGATCCTCACCCTCTCGGGCGGTCTGAGGCGTCGCCTCGACCTGGCTGCCGCCGTCGTGGGCCGACCGGAGCTCCTCATCCTCGACGAGCCCACCACCGGACTGGACCCCTCCGCCCGCCGCGCCGTCCACGACCTGGTCGCGGAGCAGGTGGAGGCGGGTTCGTCACTGCTGCTCACCACCCACGACCTCGCCGAGGCCGACCGTCTGGCCGACCGCATCCTCATCCTCGACCGGGGTCGCGTCGTGGCCCAGGGCTCTCCCGACGAGCTGCGTCGCTCTGTCGAGGGTCAGGCCGAGATCACCTGGACCTCCGGGAGCACACGCCACCTGCACGTCTCCACCGCACCGGAGGACTTCCTGCGCGAACTCCTCACCGGTGCGGACGTCTCCGGCCTGGAGATCCACCGTCCGACCCTGGAGGACGCCTACCTCCGCCTGATCACCCCGGACACGGACGGTGCACACGCCCGTCCCACCACCCTGCACCCCGTCACCACCAATGAGGAGACCGGCCGATGAGCACGCACTCCCCCACTGCCCGTGCAGCGCTGCTCCAGGCGCGCGCCGAACTCCGCATCAGCTTCCTCACCCCGGCCTTTCTGGCCCAGCTCATCGGTCCCGTGCTGCTGGTGGGCATCCTCTGGTTCGTCATGCGCGACTCCACCCTGCCGACCGGCGGCATCGGACCCGGAGCCTTCGCTCTGGTCGGTGCCCTGGGGACCTTTGGCTCACTGGGGGCATTCCAGCTCCTCTCGGAGATGTACACGGAACGCACCGACGGCACACTCCTGCGCCTGCGCATGGTCCCGGCTGGAACTCGGTCGTGGATGCTCGGCAAGACGGTGTCCTGCGGCGTCGTCACCCTGTTCGCCGTCCTCGTCTCACTGGCGGGCGGAGCGTTGGTCTTCCCTGATCTGGTCCCCGAGTCCCCCGTGCGCATCCTGGGCCTGCTGGCGGCCGTGACAGTGGCCTACCTGGTGTTCCTGCCCTTCGGAGCCATCCTGGGCACCCTGCTGCGCAGCACCTGGGGACTCATGTTCGCCATGCTGGGCTTCTACGTGTTCTTCGGCGCCTCCGGCACGGTCTTCTCCCCGCTGGTCTACCCCGAACCCGTGCAGTGGTTGGTCGGGGTGACACCTTTCTATTGGAGTGCCCACGTGGCCCGCTGGGCGCTGCTCCCGGTCGAGGCCGGAACAGTGGAGCTCACCGGGTCCTTCCAACCCCTGCTCGGTCTCGGCGTCCTCGCGGCCTGGGCAGTGGTCGGCTACCTGCTCGCCCCGCGTGTCCTCGTGCGCGGCATCCGACGTGAGACCGTGGGTGCGCTCACCGCCTCACGCGAGAGGATCGCCCAGAAGGGCTACGTGTGAGCACCGGGGAGCACGTTCACAACCGTCTCGCTGTCCTGCGCGCCGACCGCGGGGTCACACGACGCCAGCTCTCCGACGCCCTGGGCATCCACTACCAGACCATGGGATACCTGGAGCGCGGGGAGTACTCCCCCTCGCTGCACCTGGCGCTGCGCATCGCACGCTGGTTCGACGTGCCCGTGGAGTCCGTGTTCTCCCTGGACGACTTCCCCCCTCTGGGGTGAGCGTGCCCCCTCGCTGCACCCGGCACTGCAGTGCCGACGAGGGCGACCGGGCGGGCGTGTTCCGCAAGGTTCCGGGGTCGAACCCACACCTGGTTGACGCCAGGGGCGTGTGGGTGGCGACGGGATGTGGGTTGGGTGCCCGGGCTGCAGGCGGGGGCGTTCCCTCAGTGGGAGGCCACCAGCTGGCGCAGCACGTACTGCAGGATGCCGCCGTTGCGGTAGTAGTCCGCCTCGCCGGGTGTGTCGATGCGCACCACGGCCTCGAACTCGATGTCCTCCGCACCCGGCCTGGAGGCCCGCACATGGACGGTCCGCGGGGTCTCGCCCTCGTTGAGGGCGGTGATGCCCGAGATGTCGAAGACCTCCGTGCCGTCCAGGCCCAGGGAGTCCCGGGTCTCACCCTCAGGGAACTGCAGGGGCAGCACCCCCATCCCGATGAGGTTGGAGCGGTGGATGCGCTCGAAGCTCTCCGTGATGACGGCGCGCACACCCAGCAACGAGGTGCCCTTCGCCGCCCAGTCACGCGACGAGCCGGAGCCGTACTCCTTGCCGCCGAGCACCACCAGGGGCGTACCCCGGTCCAGGTAGCTCTGGGCGGCGTCGTAGACGGGCACGACTGGCGCGTCGTCCTGGGTGAAGTCGCGGGTGAAGCCACCCTCGACCCCGGGGACGATCTCGTTGCGGATGCGGATGTTGGCGAAGGTGCCGCGGATCATGACCTCGTGGTTGCCGCGTCGTGAGCCGTAGGAGTTGAAGTCGCGACGCTCCACACCGTGCTCCACCAGGTAGCGCCCTGCGGGGGTCTCCGGCTTGAATGAGCCCGCCGGGGAGATGTGGTCGGTGGTCACCGAGTCGCCGAGCTTGAGCAGCACCCGGGCACCGCGGATGTCGGTGACGGGCTCCGGCGCGGCCGGCATGCCGTCGAAGTAGGGAGGACGACGCACGTAGGTCGAGTCCTCGTCCCAGGCGAAGGTGTCACCCTCCGGGGTCTGGAGTCCCCACCAGCGCTCGTCACCGGCGAAGACGTCCGCGTAGTCGCTCTCGAACATGGAGCGGTCCACGGTCGCGTCGATGGTGGCCTGGACCTCGGCGGCGTCGGGCCAGATGTCGGAGAGGTAGACGGGGCTGCCCTCCTGGTCCCTCCCCAACGGCTCGTGCTCGAAGTCATGGTCCATGGTCCCCGCCAGCGCATAGGCGATGACCAGCGGCGGGGAGGCCAGATAGTTCATTTTCACATCGGGATTGATGCGCCCCTCGAAGTTGCGGTTCCCCGACAGGACGGACACCACGGCGAGGTCGTGGTCGTTGACTGCCCGCGAGACCGGCTCCGGGAGGGGGCCCGAGTTGCCGATGCAGGTCGTGCAGCCGTAGCCGACGAGGTTGAAACCGAGGGCGTCGAGGTCCCCCCACAGTCCGGCCTTCTCGAAGTAGTTGGTGACCACCTTCGAGCCGGGAGCGAGGGAGGTCTTCACCCATGGCTTGGTGCGCAGGCCCCGACGCACCGCATTGCGGGCCAGCAGGCCGGCGGCCAGCATGACCGAGGGGTTGGAGGTGTTGGTGCAGGAGGTGATCGAGGCGATGGCCACGTCCCCGTGGTCCAGTCGCGTGTGGGTGCCGTCCTCCATGGTGACCGGCACGATGCGGTGGGGTCGCCCGTCATCCAGTGTGGCGTGCCCGGCAGGTGCGCCATTGGTGTCGGAGATGTCGCCCTCGACCGGGTCGGAGGCGGGGAAGGTGCCCTCCAACGCCTCGTCGAGCTCGGAACCGTCCTCGGCATCGTCATTGTCGACGTAGTCCACCACGGCCTCACGGAAGGCGGCCTTGGAGGAGGACAGCTCGATGCGGTCCTGGGGGCGCTTCGGACCTGCGATCGAGGGGACCACGGTGGAGAGGTCGAGCTCGAGGTACTCCGAGTAG
>JBQEKJ010000259.1:0-3620 GCA_052103835.1 Pauljensenia sp. | reverse complement strand
TGACCCCGGTCACTCCGGGGACGTATGATGGGGCATCGAGATCAGGTCAGCCCGCTGGCAGTGAAACACCACGCGAGCTGCACCGACCCAGGGGGTGATAGCCACGTGCACCGCCCGGGGCGTCGAAGCGCCCGGGCATTGACCACGCGGGGAGTACCCCGCCGAGTTCCCCCTGGAGGACACATGGACATCACCGTCGTCGCTCGCAATGCCGAGATCCACCCCAACTTCCGCGACTACGTCGAGGAGAAGGTCGCCAAGGTCACCCAGTTCTACCCGCGAGCACAGCGGGTGGACGTCGAGCTGACCCATGAGCGCAACCCCCGGCAGGCGGAGAACGCTGAGCGGATCGAGCTGACCGTCTACGGCAAGGGACCGATCATCCGGGCCGAGGCGACCTCGGCGGACAGGTATGCCGCCGTCGACATCGCCGCCGGCAAGCTCTTCGAGAGGCTGCGCCGCGCTCGCGATCGTGCCAAGAGCCACCGTCGTCGCTACCCCGTCGACGTGCCCGAGGGCCTGGAGGTCCCCGTCACGGAGAGCGTGGAGGAGGAGGTCGTCCAGGAGGCGCCCCTGCGCCCGGCCGCCGACCTCAAGCCCGGTGAGGCCCGTGAGGAGCAGCTCGGGGACTCGCCTGTCATCGTGCGTCAGAAGGTCCACGAGGCCCGCCCCATGGGCGTGGACGAGGCCCTGGACCAGATGGAGCTGGTCGGGCACCCGTTCTTCCTCTTCGTCGACAAGGAGACCCAGCAGCCCTGCGTCGTCTACAGGCGCCACGGCTGGACCTACGGTGTGATCCGGCTGAACTCGCAGGTCGCCGTCTGATGTCCCGGGAGGGCCCGGCACTCCGCGAGGGGGTGCCGGGCCCCTCCCGTGCCGCGCGCGCGGTGTGGGGGGGCGGCGCGAGGGTGCGGACTTCCGTAGACTGTTCCCTGCGCGTGCCCGGGTGCACGCGTCCGGGGGTGCATCCCCGGTCCAGACGTCAGGAGCACCGGTGTCACTCATCGACAAGATCCTCCGTGCAGGCGAGGGCCGCACGCTCAGAAAGCTCGACCGCATCGCCGACCAGGTCGACGCCCTCGGGGAGGACATCGAGAAGCTCTCCGACGAGGAGCTGCGTGCCAAGACCGATGAGTTCCGCCAGCGCCTCGAGGAGGGTGAGACCCTCGACGACCTGCAGGTCGAGGCCTTCGCGACAGTGCGCGAGGCGGCGTGGCGCACGTTGCGTCAGCGTCCCTTCCACGTCCAGGTCATGGGCGGCGCGGCCCTGCACCTGGGCAACATCGCCGAGATGAAGACCGGTGAGGGCAAGACCCTGGTCGCGACCATGCCTTCCTACCTGCGCGCGCTCTCCGGTGAGGGTGTCCACGTGGTCACGGTCAATGACTACCTGGCCAAGTACCAGTCCGACCTGATGGGTCGGGTCTACGAGTTCCTCGGCATGAGCGTCGGATGCGTCCTGACGGGCCAGGAGCCCGCGGAACGCCGCCGCCAGTACGAGGCCGACATCACCTACGGCACGAACAACGAGTTCGGTTTCGACTACCTGCGTGACAACATGGCCCAGCGCGTGGAGGACATGGTCCAGCGCGGCCACAACTACGTCATCGTCGACGAGGTCGACTCCATCCTCATCGACGAGGCCCGCACGCCGCTGATCATCTCCGGGCCCGCCACCGGTGACGTCAACCGCTGGTACACCGAGTTCGCGCGCATCGCGCGCCTCCTCGAGCGCGACGTCGACTACGAGGTCGACGAGAAGAAGAAGACGATCGGCGTCCTGGAGCCCGGCATCGACAAGGTCGAGGACCAGCTGGGTGTGGAGAACCTCTACGAGGCCGCCAACACCCCCCTCATCGGCTTCCTCAACAACTCCATCCGCGCCAAGGAACTGTTCCACCGCGACAAGGACTACATCGTCGACAAGGGCGAGGTCCTCATCGTCGACGAGCACACCGGGCGCGTACTGCCGGGACGTCGCTACAACGAGGGCATGCACCAGGCCATCGAGGCGAAGGAAGGGGTGGAGATCAAGGCCGAGAACCAGACGCTGGCCACGATCACCCTGCAGAACTACTTCCGCCTCTACCCCGAGGGGTCCCGTGCCGGCATGACCGGTACCGCAGAGACCGAGGCCGCGGAGTTCGCCTCGACCTACAAGATCGGCGTCATCCCGATCCCCACGAACCGCCCCATGGTGCGCAAGGACCAGGCCGACCTCGTCTACCCCACGGAGAACGGCAAGTTCAATGCGATCATCGAGGACATCGTCGAGCGCCACGACCAGGGTCAGCCGGTCCTGGTGGGCACGACCTCGGTGGAGAAGTCCGAACTCGTCGCCCAGCTGCTGCGCGAGCGACACGTCCCCCACCAGGTCCTCAACGCCAAGCAGCATGAGCGTGAGGCCCAGGTCGTGGCCATGGCCGGGCGCAAGGGCGCCGTCACCGTCGCCACGAACATGGCCGGTCGTGGTACCGACATCATGCTGGGTGGCAACTCCGAGTTCATCGCCCAGGCGAACCTGGACGCCCGGGGCCTGGACCCCAAGGAGAACGCCGAGGAGTACCGAGAGGCCTGGCCCGAGGCGCTGGCCGAGGCCGAGGCCGCGGTGGAGGCCGAGCGCGAGGAGGTGCGTGAGGCCGGTGGCCTCTACGTGCTGGGCACCGAGCGTCACGAGTCCCGCCGCATCGACAACCAGCTGCGTGGCCGCTCCGGCCGTCAGGGAGACCCGGGCGAGTCCCGTTTCTACCTGTCCATGGAGGACGACCTCATGAGGTTGTTCAACTCGGGCATGGCCCAGCGCATCATGGCATCGGGCGCCTACCCCGAGGACATGCCCCTGGAGTCCAAGGTCGTCTCGCGCTCCATCGCGTCGGCCCAGCACCAGGTCGAGGCCCGCAACTTCGAGATCCGCAAGAACGTCCTCAAGTACGACGACGTCATGACGGGTCAGCGCGAGCTGGTCTACGCCCAGCGTCGCCAGGTGCTGGAGGGAGTCGACCTCAAGGACCAGATGAGCTGGTTCATGGAGGGCCTCATCTCCTCCCTGGTCAACCAGTACACGAAGGACTCCTCAGCGCTTGAGTGGGACCTCGCCGAGTTGTGGGGCGCACTGCGCAGCTACTACCCGCCCTCGGTCACCACGGAGGAGCTGGAGGAGGCCCACGGCGGGCACGGCTCACTCACGCGCGAGGACCTCGTCTTCGAGCTCACCGGCGACATCAAGTCGGTCTACGCCGAGTCCGAGCTGACGCTCGATGCCAACCCGCTCGCGCAGCAGCAGCTGGGGGAGGAGCCCATGCGCTCCCTGGAACGCCGCGTCCTCATCGCCACCGTCGACCGCCTCTGGCGCGAGCACCTCTACGAGATGGACTACCTCAAGGAGGGCATCGGCCTGCGCGCGATGGGCCAGCGTGACCCGCTCGTCGAGTACAAGGACGAGGGCGCCCAGATGTTCCAGTCCATGATGGAGCGCATCCGCGAGGAGTCCGTCCAGCAGGTCTTTGCCTACTCCCGTCAGTTCGCCCTGGCGCTGGAGAAGGCCGGGGAGCTCCAGAGCGCCTCCGCCACCGTCGATGCGGCGCAGAGGGTCGGTGCGGGTGCGGGAGCGCAGGGTTCCG
>JBQEKJ010000258.1:0-3628 GCA_052103835.1 Pauljensenia sp. | reverse complement strand
CGTTTCGTCTCCGACGTCTCCCACGAGCTGCGCACCCCGCTGACCACCATCCGCATGGCGGAGGAGATGATCTGGCAGGACCGGGACCAGTTCGAACCGGCGACCAAACGGTCCGCGGAACTGCTCCACGACCAGGTCGGTCGGTTCGAGTCCATGCTGGCGGACCTGCTGGAGATCTCCCGCTACGACGCCCAGTCAGCCCTCCTGGACCCCGACACCGTCGACCTGCGCACTGTGGTGACCAAGGTGGTCGAGGCCAACTCGGAGCTGGCGATGCGGCTGGGGGTGGACGTCCGGGTGGACGCACCCCCGGAGCGCGCGGCCGCCGAGGTGGACGTGCGGCGCATCGAGCGGGTCCTGCGCAACCTGCTGGTGAACGCGATCGAGCACGCCGAGGGACGCCCCGTGATCGTCTCCATCGGAGCTTCCCGGACCGACGTCGCGGTGCGCGTGCGCGACCACGGTGTGGGCATGAGCCCCCACACCGTCGCCCACGTCTTCGACCGGTTCTTCCGCGCTGACCCCGCAAGGACTCGCACCACGGGCGGTACCGGCCTGGGACTGTCCATCGCAGCCGAGGACGTGGCCCTGCACCACGGCGTCCTGGAGGCCTGGGGGGTGCTCGGGGAGGGATCCTCCTTCCTCGTGATCCTCCCGAGGGTCGTCGGGAACGAGGTCGCCTCCCGTCCACTCGACCTGTGGAGCGAGTCCGGCGCGGGGGAGGAGCAATCATGACGATCGAGACACCTGTGCGGTCCGGTGCATCGCCGGACGGGCCCGGCGCCGTGCGCGAGGCCCCTGATCCCGCAGCCCGGTCCCACCGCCCGCGATCGCGCACCTGTCGACGGGCCGTCCTGGCGACCTGCGCCGCCCTCGTCGCCGTGGTCCTGGGTGCGTGCACGTCCCTGCCCAACGCCGGGGTGCCCCAGGCCTTCGACGTCTCCGTGCCCGACAGTGATCCCCTGGACCTCGCTGCGCGCGCCCCGACGAAGGGGGCCGATCCGGAGTCCCTGATCTCCGGCTTCCTGCTCGCCTGCGCGGCGGGACAGACGGATGACTTCGCCACCGCGCGACTGTTCCTCGCCAGTGCCGTCGCCTCCAGCTGGGACCCCTCGGAGGAGGTGCAGGTCTACTCAACGGACTCCACACCCGAGATCACGGCCTCCTCGGACGAGGACGAGGTCACCGTGATCGCGCCGGCCGTCGCCACGATCGGGGAGGACGGGGTGATGACACTGCCCGACTCCGGCGCCGAGGCCACCCGCCGCTTCCAGCTCACCCAGGAGTCTGGTGAATGGCGCATCTCCGGGCTCGACGACGGGGTGGTGATCTCCGAGTCCTCCTTCACCGCTGCCTACCAGCTCGCCAATCTCTACTTCCCCTCCCAGGACGGTCAGGTCCTGGTGCCCGACCCGAGGTGGTACCCCAGTAAGCGGCTCGCCACCCACCTGCTCAACGGACTCATCGCCGGTCCCACCACCTCCATCGCCCCGGCCGTGCTCTCCGCGCTGCCGGTCGACGCCAGTGTCCCCTCCCAGGGGATCGACATCTCCGACCAGATCGCCCATGTGGATCTGGAGGGCACCTCGCCCGTGACGGAGGAGGAACAACGCCTCCTGGCGTGGCAGATGTCGGCCACACTCACACAGACCTCGGTCGTGAGCGCCGTGGAGCTGGAGGTCTCGGGCACCCGCATGAGCATGGATGACCTGCCCAGCGGACCCACGTACCGCACGGAGTCAGCGATCGCCTCGGACGAGGAGGGCTTCTCCACACTGACCGGGAGCGTCCTGAGCACTCTCGTCAGTCGTGCCCAGATCGGCGCCGACGCCACCCACCCGGCGATCGCACCGGCAGGAACCGCGACCGTGGCGTGGGTGTCGGGCGACGCGGTGACGGCCAGACGCCTCTCGGACGGACAGCAGTCGAGCGAGGTCGTCGCCTCGCCGACGTGGCCCTCCATCGACCGGCTCGGTTGGGTGTGGACGACCTCCACCTCGCAGGAGGGGGCGGACTGGACGGTCCTCTCCGCCGAGGGGCAGGTCGCCAAGCTCGCGTCCCCCTTCACCGACTCCTCGACGTTGACAGCGCTGCGGGTGTCCCCGGACGGTGCACGCGTCGTCATCGTCCGCAAGATCGGGTCCGGCCAGGGTGTCTGGGTCGCCCCGGTGCGTCGCGACACCCAGGGGGTTCCCGTGGGCCTGGGTGACGCCGTGGCCGTGGCGGGCATGGACGAGGGCGTCGCCGATGTCTCCTGGGCGGGCAGTTCCACACTGGTGGCGCTCCATCGCGTCCAGGGCGGTACGGAACTGATGATCGTGTCCCTGGGAGGCAGGATCACCACGATCACTGCACCGGCCACCGCCGAGCACGTCACCGCTGGTGCGAGCCCCGCGAATGTCTACGTCCAGACCTCTGACGGGTCGGTGCTCAGCCGCTCCGGTTCGGTCTGGCAGCCGGTGGCCGCCGAGATCAGCGAGATCGAGTTCCCCGGCTGACGAGGGCGGGGCCGGTCTGTGCCGGTGGCGCCACCCTGGCGGGGTGCGCCTGTGAGAGACCGGTCCGTGGCAGACAATGCGGGTGCGACGGAATGGGGCAGTTTGTCGGGGAGATCCTGCGGCGAGGTCACGGTCGAGCTGTCCCTCCACCGCGCACATGACCCCCGCCGGGTTGTCCACAGGCCCCACCGTCGGGTGTGGCGCTGCCGCGGGGCATCGGGTGGACTGCCGGTATGGACGGAGACAGTGCAGCTCGGCCGACACCGGGGCCGCCCTCGTCCACTGTGCGGGGGCCGACCTCCTCGGCGCGTCCGGGACGCACGCGCGGACGAGGGATCCTGGCCGGTCTGGGAGCCGCGCTGCTGGACGTGGTCCTGCCCGTGCAGTGCGTGGGATGCGCGCAGTGGGATGCCCTGCTCTGTCCGGGCTGCGCCGCGCTGGCCGGGGGACCAGCTCAGTGGGAGGTCCTGGACGGGCCGACGCGGGCCAGTGACCTGGGCCTGTGGAGCCTGGGGGCCGGGATCGTGACCAGCGGTCTCCTGGCCGGAGTCGGCGAGGTGTGGGTGGTGCCCGCCCCTTCGGGGTGGCGCAGGAGGTACCGGGACCAGATGGTGGCACCGGGGATCGCCGATGGTGTGGCTCGGGAGGTGGCGGCGGGTGCGGGGGTCACCGCACGGGTGGTGGAGCCGGTGGGACTGCGTCCGTTCTCAGGGTCGCAGTCGGGCCGCAGCGGCGGGGAGCGTCGCTCGGGGCGCTTGGACTCGATGAAGGCTCGGGTCGAGGTCCCGGCGGGCATCGGCGTGGTGCTGGTCGATGACGTGGTGACCACCGGTGCGACGCTGCGGGAACTCGCCCGGGTGTGTGGTCCCGGGACGGTTGCCGCAGCAGCGCTGTGCCGGGCCGGGGGCCCGGGGACTGGGCCGAGGGGTGGGGCGGTGAGTGGGCCGAGGACAGGGCCCGAGGACCAAGCCTGAGGGGCGGGGCGGGACGGGAGGGGGCGGTGGGGGAAGCAGCCGGGCCAAGTCCGCCACCCGGTCCATATGACCCCGGTCACTCCGGGGACGTATGATGGGGCATCGAGATCAGGTCAGCCCGTTGGCAGTGAAACACCACGCGAGCTGCACCGACCC
>JBQEKJ010000257.1:0-3735 GCA_052103835.1 Pauljensenia sp. | reverse complement strand
CCCGGGTCGTGGGTGACCAGGACGACGGCGCCCTCGTAGGTGCGCAGCGCGTTGAGGATCTCCTCGCGCGAGGCGGGGTCGAGGTTGTTGGTCGGCTCGTCCAGGAGGAGGACGTTGGCGGCGGAGACCACCAGGGTGGCCAGGGCCAGACGCGTCATCTCACCGCCGGAGAGCACCGAGGCGGGCTTGTCGACGTCGTCGCCGGAGAAGAGGAACTGGCCGAGCACGTTGCGCACGTGCGTGGTGTCCAGGCCGGGCGCCGCATGGGCCATGTTCTCGTACACCGTTGCCCCCAGGTCGAGGGTCTCGTGCTCCTGGGCGTAGTAGCCGAGCCTGAGGCCGTGACCGTCGACCACCCGACCCGTGTCCGGTTGCTCGATGCGGGCCAGCATGCGCAGCAGGGTGGTCTTGCCGGCACCGTTGAGGCCCAGGACCACGACCTTCGCGCCACGGTCGATGGCCAGGTCGACACCGGTGAAGACCTCGAGGGACCCGTAGGACTTGGAGAGTCCCTCCGCCGAGAGTGGCACGCGCCCACAGGGAGCGGGTTCAGGGAAACGCAGCCGGGCGACCTTCTCCTGCTGGCGTTCCTCGCCCACGGAGGTGAGCAGGTCCTCGGCACGTCGCAGCATCTGCTGGGCGGCGACGGCCTTGGTGGCCTTGGCCCGCATCTTCTCGCCCTGGGTGCGCAACTGCTCGGCCTTCTTCACGGCATTGGCGCGCTCCCGGCGACGCCTGCGCTCGTCCTCCTCACGCTGCTTGAGGTAGCCGGACCAGCCCAGGTGGTAGATGTCGACCTCGGCACGGTTGGCATCCAGGTAGAACACCTGGTTGACGGTCTCGTCCAGCAGCTTGACGTCGTGGCTGATCACCAGGAACCCGCCCGAGAACCCACGCAGCCAGTCACGCAGCCAGATGATCGAGTCGTGGTCCAGGTGGTTGGTCGGCTCGTCGAGCAGCAGCACATCCGCATCGGAGAAGAGCACCCGCGCCAGTTCCACGCGGCGACGCTGGCCGCCGGAGAGGGTGTCCAGTGTCTGGTCGAGGACCCGGTCCTCCAGGCCCAGCGCGTGGGCGATCTGGGCGGCGTCCGCACTGGCCGCCCACCCACCGGCATTGGTGAACTGCTGGTCCAGGCGCACGTAGCGCTCCATGGCCTTGACCTGTCGGTCCCCCTCCAGGGTGGCCATGTCATGTTCCGCTCGGCGGATCTTGGAGATGAGCGCGTCGATCCCACGCACCGAGATGATGCGGTCGCGGGCCAGCTGTGTCTGGTCGCCGACGTGGGTGTCCTGGGCGAGGTAACCCACGGTCCCCGTGCGGGTGATGGTGCCGGTGTGCTCGGCGGTGCCGCGGTCGGCCTCCCCGGCGAGCAGGCGCATGGTCGTCGTCTTGCCGGCACCGTTGCGGCCCACCAGCCCGATGCGCATCCCCTTGTCGATACGGAAGGAGACGTTGCGCACGAGTTCGCGGGCGCCGATGCGCAGCGAGAAGTCCTGGACGTTGATCACCCGCGGCAGTGTAGTCGGTGCTCCGTCCACCCGACCCCGGGCGCCTGTGAGGGATGCGACCCACCCGGCCGCGGCCACTTGTGCGCTCCACCCCGCATTGAGCAGTGTGCACCCCCGACGGTGCACAATGGAATGCACCCCGGACCCATCCCCAGGAGGAAACGTGCCCGAACACGACGTCACCCGCTCCCTGCGGGTCTTCGACGTCATCGCCGTGCTCTTCGTGGCGTTCCTGCTCATCTCGAACATCGCAGCGACGAAGCTCATCGCCCTGGACTTCGGTGTGCTCCCCACGCCCCTGATCTTCGACGGGGGCGCGGTCCTGTTCCCCCTCACCTACGTCCTCGGTGATGTGCTCTCGGAGGTCTACGGCTTCCGCAGGGCGCGTCGCGTCATCGTCCTGGGCTTCGCGGTCTCGATCCTGGCGTCCCTGATCTTCTGGCTCGTCCAGATCGCCCCACCCGGGCCCGGATACGAGAACCAGGCGGCGTTCGAGGCCGTCCTCGGCTTCGTCCCCCGCATCGTGGCGGCCTCGCTGGCCGGGTACCTCGTGGGGCAGCTGCTCAACTCCTGGGTGCTGGTGTGGATCAAGCGCACCTGGGGTGAGGAACGCCTCTGGGTGCGCCTCATCGGTTCCACCCTGGTCGGGGAGGCCGTGGACACGGTCGTCTTCTGCACCATCGCCTTCTACGGTGTGATCACGGGCGCCGACTTCCTCAACTACGTCCTGGTCGGCTACGTGTACAAGGTCTCCGTCGAGGTCCTCATGCTGCCCGTCACCTACCCGGTGATCGGGTGGGTCAAGCGCGTCGAGGGCCAGCCCCACGCCGGGGTCCGCGAGTCCGAGGGCGTCGCATGAGCACCGACGCCACGTGGCTGGCGGGACCCGCGTCGCCCTCGTCCACCGCCGCACTGCCCACGTACGAGGGCGGCCCCGCCCTGCCCCCGCACGAGGGCGCACCCACTCTTCCCGGACCGGGTCCCGAAGCTGCCGGCTTCGCCGTCGGTACGCGCCTGGACCACGGTGCCGGGCTGGGACGCACCGGTCTCATCCGCACCCCCCACGGTGACATCCGCACCCCGGCATTCATCCCCGTGGGCACCAAGGCCGACGTCAAGGGCCTGGTCCCGGAGATGCTGCGCGACCTGGGGGCCCGGGCCGTCCTCGCCAATGCCTACCACCTCTACCTCCAGCCCGGCGCGGACCTCGTCGACGAGGCCGGGGGTCTCGGGCGCTTCATGAACTGGCCCGGCCCCACCTACACCGACTCCGGCGGCTTCCAGGTCCTCTCCCTGGGGGCGGGCTTCAAGAAGGTGCTCTCCGAGGAGTTCTCCGGCACCGGGGACACCACGGACCCCCGCCTGAGGATGCAGGCCGTCAAGGCCTCGCGTGCCGTGGTCGACGAGGACGGGGTCGACTTCCACAGCCACATCGACGGGACCGTGCACCGCTTCACGCCCGAGGTGTCCATGGGCATCCAGCACCAGCTGGGTTCCGACATCATGTTCGCCTTCGACGAGCTCACCTCCCTGCTCCACCCCCGCGACTACCAGGAGGAGTCCCTCGCCCGGACCCATGCCTGGGCGGCACGCTGCCTGTCCGAGCACCGCCGTCTCACCGAGGCACGCCCCTCCCACCCGTACCAGCAGCTCTGGGGCGTCGTCCAGGGCGCCCAGTACGAGGACCTGCGCCGCGAGGCGGCCCGCACGCTCGCCGACATGGAGGTCGAGGGGCAGCGCTTCGACGGCTTCGGTGTGGGAGGCGCCCTGGAGAAGGAGAACCTCGGGCGCATCGTGTCCTGGGTCTGCGAGGAACTGCCCGAGGACCGCCCTCGTCACCTCCTGGGCATCTCGGAGCCCGACGACTTCTTCGCGGCGGTGGAGGCCGGTGCCGACACCTTCGACTGCGTGACACCGTCCCGGGTCGCCCGCAATGCGGCGATCTACGGTCCCGACGGCCGCTTCAACATCACCAACGCCCGCTTCAGGCGAGACCTCACTCCCCTGGTGGAGGGCTGCGGCTGCTACACCTGCACCCACTACACGCGCGCCTACGTGCGTCACCTCTTCAAGGCCAAGGAGATCCTCGCAGCGACCCTGGCCACCATCCACAACGAGTGGTTCACCGTGCACCTGGTGGACGGCATCCGTACCGCCATCGGGCAGGGAACCTACCCGTCCTTCAAGGCTGACGTCCTCGGACGCTTCTATGCCTGACCCCACC
>JBQEKJ010000256.1:0-3737 GCA_052103835.1 Pauljensenia sp. | reverse complement strand
CGCTTGCGCTGTTGGAGGGCCAGGACCTTCTCCTCGATGGTGTCGCGTGCGATCAACCGGTAGACGTGGACGGGTCGGGTCTGGCCGATGCGGTGCGCACGGTCCACGGCCTGGGCCTCGGCGGCCGGGTTCCACCAGGGATCGGCGAGGACCGCGTAGTCGGCCATGGCCAGGTTCAGCCCGACACCGCCGGCCTTCAGGCTGATGAGGAAGACCGGGTCCTCTCCCTGTGCGAAGCCCTCGATCACCTGCTTGCGGTGCGGCGTGGTGCCGTCCAGGTAGGAGTAGGACACGCCTGCGCGGTCCAGCCGCTGCGCGATGCGGCGCAGGTAGCGGGTGAACTGGCTGAAGACCAGCACCCGGTGCCCCTCCTGGGCCGCCCGCTCCAGCAGGGGCACCAGGACCTCCATCTTGGACGACGGCGCGGAGGAGCCCTCCTCGACCAGTGCGGGATCAATGGCCAGCTGGCGCAGGCGGGTCAGGGCGGCGAGCACCTCCACCTGGTTGTGCTCCAGGTCCTCGGCGAGCCCGAGGATGCGCTGGCGCTCACGCTGGAGGTGGCGGTCGTAGATGTGGCGGTGTGCGGGGACGAGTTCCACGTCGAGGACCTGTTCCTGCTTGGGCGGCAGGTCCAGGGCCACGTCCTCCTTGGTGCGACGCAGCAGGAACGGGGCGACGCGGCGGCGCAGGCGGGCCATGAGCTGCCCATCCGCGTCATCCCCGTGCTCCAACGGCCTGCGGTAGGACTGCCCGAACTGGGCCGGCGTGCCCAGCAGGCCCGGTGCCGTCAGGGCGAACATCGACCACAGTTCCCCCAGGTGGTTCTCCATCGGTGTGCCCGTGATGGCGAAGAGCACGGGAGCCACGACCTTCTTCACCGCGGCGAAGGTGCGCGAGTTGTGGTTCTTGGCGTTGTGGGCCTCGTCGAGCACCAGGCCCACCACACCCAGGTCGGCGTAGTCCTGCTCCTCCAGTCGCAGCAGCGCGTAGGAGGTGACGACCACGTCCGCCCCACGCGTCGCGTCGGCGAGGTCCGTCCCCCGCCGCGCCCGCGTGGCCTCGATGGCGACGACCCGCAGGTCCGGTGCGAAGCGCCCGGCCTCGGCCACCCAGTTGGGCACCACGGAGGTCGGGGCGACCACCAGCCACGGGCCCCTGTCGCGGGCAGCGGAGCACTCCCCCGTCCCCTCGGACCTGTCCTCCCCGCCGACGAGGGCGGCGCCGTCCCCTTCCCTCTCGTCGAGAATCATGGCGAGCACCTGCAGGGTCTTGCCCAGCCCCATGTCATCGGCGAGCACGCCACCCAGTCCCGAGCGGCGCAGGCGGGACAACCACTGGAAGCCCTCGACCTGGTAGGGGCGCAAAGTGGCTCGCAGGCCGGCAGGCAGGAGCGCAGGCTCCGGGGGTTGCGCCACTGCATCGCGCACCGCCTGGAACCAGGCGTGCTCGCTCGTGTCCACGATCCCCAGTGACAGGAGTTCCTCCCACCAGGACAGACGTACCTGCGGCACGCGCAGGGTGGAGCGTCGCTGGTCGGACAGCTCTGCGGCTTCCGCCAGGAGACGACGCAGGTGGTCCAGCGCCGGGTCGTCCAGGTGGGCGTAGGTCCCGTCGGGAAGGAAGAGGACGTCCTCGCCCAGGGTGAGGGCACGTACCAGGGAGGCCATGGGAACCTCCGCTCCGCCCACCTCGACGTGGACGTCCAGGTCAAACCAATCGGGGCCCTCCGCACCGACCTCGATGCGCACCAGCGGCGCGCCGGCATCGCGCAGCTCGGGCAGGTCGTGGCGCAGCACGGTCACACCCAGCGCCTCGAGGCGCGGGAGGACCTCATCCACCAGGCGCACCACCTCCATGCCACGCAGGCGCGCGTCCTGACAGGGACGCATCCGGGTGGACACGCGTGCGTGACCTCCGGATGCGTCGACGGTGCCGGCTGGCACGCCCACCGACGCTCCGGCTCCAACGCTCGCACCTCCGGCGGTGGAAGGATCCTCCTCGACGGTTCCCTCCAGTCCGACCAGCAGGTGGCAGACCTCGGTGAGCAGGCGGACCTCGGCGTCGCCCTCGTCGATCGCGAAACGGTCCCTGCGCTCGATGCCCACGCCTCCGCCCTCATTCCCGGGGCGCACCCAGGTCCAGTGCAGGCGAGCCCCCGGGCGCGTCACCACGCCGGAGGTCGCCTCCGGAGTTATGTCCAGCTGCAGCGTGGGCGGTGTCGGCGGGGCGGGGGCGAAGCTGCCGTCCGGGGAGAACCAGCCCGACCGCTCCAGGCGTGGAAGGATCTCGCGCTCGAAGGCACCGCGCTCCGCTGACGGCACCACGACCTCCCCGCGCTGACGTGAGAGGACCTGCCAGGTGCGCGAGGCAGGACGCTCCAGACCCGCCAGGTGCAGGTTCCCCGAGGCATCACGCCACGCCAAGCCGTGCACGGGCATCCCGCACATCACCCGCGGTGAGTCCGGCGCGAGGCCGGGATGGAGCAGAGTGGCCTCAAGGTGCAGGTTCCCGCCCTCGTCCGAGACGATGGAGACATCGGCTCGGGCCGGGGAGGTCTCCAGCAGCACGGGTGCGAAGGAGTCGGACTCGACCAACTCCACCCCGGCTGCGACGACGCGGGCCAGGACGCGCCACATGTCCGGCGCCATCCCTGCGGAGAAGTCGATCCATGCGCGGGAGGAGGCGTAGTAGGGATCCCAGTCCGGGCCTGCCCGACGTACCTCCTGCAGGGCGTCGAGCTGGTCCGGATCGGCATCCTCCACCGCGCCCTGGGCGATCTTCGCCCACGTCGCACCGGTGACGATCCACCGGCCCCGCTTTCCCATGCGCAGCGGCCTGGCATTGAGGGCTCCGGGATCACCGTGGTCGATGTGCCAGGGCAGTGTCGTCCGTCGGGGTCCGGGAGCGCCGCGCGGCCCCGGAGTGCGCTCGGGGGTGAACTCGAAGGCCAGGGCGAGACGGGCACTCGTGGTGGAGGCGCTGGGGAGCAGGTCTCCGAACACGGAACGCCAGGAGGGTCCCGACGCGCGGTCAGTACCCTCGCCACCCACCCCGTCGGCGGAGTAGGAGCCGAGGGCGGTGAGCAGCAGGGCCACGACGTGCTTGCAGTTGTACCCGACCGGGCACGAACACTCCCCGTCCACGGCGGTGAGGACGCCGACGGGTGAGTACTCGTACTCAAGGGTGGTGACGTAGACGTGATTGCCCGAGCCCCGGCACTGACCGGAGACCTCGCCGGTCCCGGGGTCGTGGTGGAGGAGGCGGACACGGCCCTCGCGCGCGTAGGCGCGTCCCCTGGTGAAGGGTCCCATCCCCACCAGGGCTGCGAGTTCCACCGGCTCGGTCACGTCTACCAGCGTAGAGGGTGGCATGGGCACCAGGGCGGAACGGGTCGGGCAGGCCTTCACCCTGCTTCCCCGACCGGGAATGAGGGGTGCCCCGTCGGGCGCACGGACGACCTGTACGTGCTCGTCCCACTACGGAATGACGCACATCCCTCTCCGGAACGAACAGCGCCACTCCGCCTCCCTGGGCCGCAATCACCAGTGCCCTCAGGCCGCCGCCTGCTGCTCCTTGTCTGCCGCGTCGTGGTCCGGTCCTTCGGCGGCCTGGGCCTTCGCAGCCTCCAGGTCACGCATGGCCTCGGCCAGGTGCATCTGGTGGGTGACGAACTCGTGCAGGTGGCAGATGTAGTCGTGGTCGCGCCCCAGACGGGCGATGTAGCCGTTGATGTAGTC
>JBQEKJ010000255.1:0-3759 GCA_052103835.1 Pauljensenia sp. | reverse complement strand
GGACGGAGGGCTCCGCCAGGTCGACGCCCGCAGGCACGTCCCACTCCCCCACGGGCCTGTCGTTCCAGGTCAGGGCGTGGAAGTGGTCATCCCGCCACTCCAGGACGGTGGTGTGCGTGTTGCCCATCGGGTAGGCCTCCACGAGCTGTGCGGGAACGTTGTCGGCGAGGTTGGGGGTGAGGGCGCGGATGATCGCGCCGTGCGCCACGATCACCCCGGTGGCGTCATCCCCACCCTCGCCCGCACCGCACACGTCGAGCACACGGGCCCGCACCTCCTCGACCACGGGCAGGGCCCGCCGGAGCAGGTGGTGGCCGTCCTCCGCACCGGGCATGCGTACGTCGAGGTCACCCGAGGCCCACCGCGCCATGGTGCGCAGGTAGTGCACCACCGATGCGGGGTCGGCGTTCATCTCCAGGTCACCGGCACGGATCTCGCGGATGCCGGGACGGACCAGGGGGACCAGTCCGTAGCGCTCCAGCAGCGGGCGCGCCGTCTGACGGGTCCGCAGCAGTGGGGAGACGGCGACCACGCGGGGCGCGGGAGCCACCTCGTCCTCCCAGCGACGCGCGAGCGCCTGGGCCTGTGCCGTCCCCGAGGTGTCCAGGGATGCCCCCGGGCGCGACGTGTCCAGCGCACCGCTCCTGTTCGACGATGTCTGACCGTGCCTGACCAGCACCAACCTCATGTGTGTCCTCCCTGCCCGGACATCCGCCCGGGATGCGTCACTCCCAGAAGAGCCTGTCCATGACCTCTCGCGACCGGCGCGCCGCGCGCAACCAGTCCTCCTCCAGCGTCGACTCTGCGCCCGCCCGGTACCCGAGCAGTCGCGCCAGGGGCACCAACTCGCGATGGTCGCGGGGCAGGACGTCCAGCTTCACTCCCGAGGTCCGTCCCGTGGCGAGCACATTGCCCGCCCGGATCCTCGACGCCAGGGACCAGGCCTCGCGCAGCATGGCGGCGTCCTCCTCCTGGACCAGCCCTGCGGCGACCTGAGCCTGCAGCGCCGCCAGCGTGTGCGTGGTGCGCAGGCCCTCGACAGCACCGGCGTGTCGCAGCTGGATGAGCTGGACCACCCATTCCACGTCCGAGAGACCACCGGGGCCGAGCTTCACGTGACGGTTCGGCTCGATGCCGCGCGGCAGGCGTTCGTTCTCCATGCGCGCCTTGAGGAGTCGGATGTCGCGCAGCTCCCCCGCCGTGGGTTCCGCGCCGTAGCGGATGGGGTCCACGACACCGAAAAACTCCTCCAGCAGGTCGCCGGGCCCGGCAGCCGGGCGGGCACGCAGCAGTGCCTGTCGTTCCCAGGTCGAGGCCCACCTGCCGTAGTACTCGCGGTAGGAGTCCACCGTGCGCGACATGGGGCCCGAGCGCCCTTCGGGGCGCAGGTCCATGTCCACGCCCAGACTCATCTGGGCGGTCGTCATCCCCAGCAGCGCGCGCACCCGGTTGGCGACGTGGGTGGCGGCCTCCGCCGCCCGCGCCCCGGTGACGCCCTCGAGGCCGCGGTGGACCACCAGGACGTCCGCGTCCGACGCGTACGAGGACTCCTCCCCGCCGTAGCGCCCCATGGCCACCAGCGCGATGTCCGCCTCGGGGGTGCCGTGCTCCTCGGCCCATTCACGTTGGGCGATGGTCAGTGCGCCTGCGAGGGCGGCGTCGGAGGACTGTGCGATACCGGGTCGGGTGGGGGCGATGCCGCACAGTGCGTCCGCGAGCCCCGCGCGCGTCACCTCCCGGGAGCGCACGGCCCGCACCCGCAGTGCCGCGGTGCGGGCATCGGGGTGGCGTCCCACGAGGGCGGCCACCTCGGCGAGGAGACGCTGGGGGTCCATGGGTCTCAACAGGGCGTCGTCGTCCAACCAGGAGATGGCCTCGGGCCTGTTGGAGAGGGCATCGGCGATCCAGCGCGAGTTGGGTAGCATCCGACACAGGCGCGCCGCCGCCACCCCGGAGTCCCGCAGCAGCGCCAGGTACCAGTGGGAGTCACCGATCTGCTCCGAGAGGGTCCGGAAGCTCGCCAGTCCCATGTCGGGATCTGCACCGTCGGCGAGCCAGGAGATGATGACGGGCAGCAGATGACGTTGGATCGTGGCGCGCCGGGACGTGCCCGCGGTGAGGGCGGCGATGTGGGCCAGGGCCCCACGTGGGTCGAGGTAGCCGATGGCCGCCAGACGGGCCCGGGCCGCGTCCTGGTCCAGGGCAGCCTCGTCAGGACTCAGGCGTGCGGTCGCCGCGACGATGGGCTGGTAGTAGACGTCCTCGTGCAGGGAGCGCACACGGTGGCGCACACGGTCCAGCTCCACGGTCAGCGCCTCGGCGGAGGGGAAGCGCGAGGCGTCCAGGGAGCGCCCGATGGTGCGCAGCTCATGGGGGTCGGCAGGCACCAGGTGGGTGCGGCGCATGCGCAGGAGCTGGGTGCGGTGCTCCACGGCCCGCAGGAAGCAGTAGCAGGTGGTGAGTTCCGCCCCCTGGGCGCGACCGATGTATCCGCCTGCCGTGAGCGTGGTGATGGCGGAGACCGTGTCACGCACCCGCAGCGTCTCATCGGTGCGTCCGTGCACGAGCTGCAGCAACTGCACGGTGAACTCCACGTCGCGCAGGCCCCCGCGTCCGAGCTTGAGCTCACGGGCCGCCTCGCGGCGCGGGATGTTGTCCTCGACGCGGGTGCGCATCGCGCGGGCGTTCTCGACGAAGCTGTCACGCCCTGCGGCACTCCACACGAAGGGGGCCACCGCCTCCTCGAAGGCGTGCCCGAGTGCCGGGTCCCCGGCCGAGGCCCGGGCCTTCAGCAGCGCCTGGTACTCCCAGGTCTGCGCCCACTTCGTGTAGTAGGCGACGTAGGAGTCCACGGTGCGCACCAGGGCCCCGTCACGTCCCTCGGGGCGCAGCGCCGTGTCCACGCTCCACAGGGGTTGCTCGGCACCGGCACCCGAGCAGCCCTGGGCGGCCAGTGCCGCCAGACGGGTCCCGATCTCGACGACCTCGCGCTCGTCCGCCCCGGACCCGGGAGCAGCCTCCGCGACGTGGACGACGTCGACGTCGGAGATGTAGTTGAGTTCCCGCGCCCCGGTCTTGCCCATGGCGATGATCGCCAGTCGCACCCGTCCCCCGGGATCGATGTCACGCCGGGCCAGGGCCAGGGAGGCATCCAGCGCCGCGTCCGCCAGGTCCGAGAGCCGCCGCCCCACCTCGGGCAGCAGTGTCACCGGATCCTCAGCGGTGGCATCGTCAGCCACGAGGCGCAGCAGCGCCCGTCGGTAGGCGCGACGCACGCCATCCGCGTCCGCTCCGGGCGCCGCGACCGGGACGGGGGCCGCGGGATCGGCGCCGACGGCCCCCATGAGCAGGTCGCGGACCGGAGCGTGTTCCTCCCACACGGCGGGCACGCGGTCGGGGTGGGAGACCAGGAGGTCGCCGAGGGCGCGGCTCACCCCCATGACGCCCAGCAGGCGGGTCAGACGCTCCTCCCCCTCGGTCAGGAGTCCCGCCACCAGGCCGGGTGCGGCCTCGTGGAGGCGGACCACCTGGAGGAGGGCCAGATCGGGGTCCGCGCAGTGTGTGAAGGCCCCCAACCAGCGATGATGGTCCCCCGGCAGGTCGCGCAGCAGACCGATGGCCCGCTCGGGTTCGACGAAGCCCCCCGAGCGGAGACCACTGGCGGTGGGTGCGGACCCGTCGGTCATCAGTTGACCTTGAGGAACTGTCGGATCTCCTGCGGGGTGATCTGGTTGCGGTACTCCCGCCACTCGTTCTCCT
>JBQEKJ010000254.1:0-3761 GCA_052103835.1 Pauljensenia sp. | reverse complement strand
CGAGGCTGTCCAGCACCAAGGCGCTCTTGCCGGCATCCGACACACCGGTCATCGCGGTCATGACACCGACGGGGAAGGTCGCCGTCACCCCGTGCAGGTTGAAGTGGTCACCGACGCAGACGCGGATCGCGCCCTCCCCCAGGTCCACGGGCCTCTGGGTGCGCACCCGGCGCTGCCGGCCCGGATCCAGGAACGGTCCGATCAGCGAGTGCGGGTCGTGACGCAACTCCTCGACGCTGCCCTGGGCGACGACGCGCCCGCCCTGCTCACCGGCGCGCGGTCCCATCTCGATGAGTTGGTCCGCGGCAGGCAGCACCTGGGTGTCGTGGTCCACGACCACCAGGGAGTTCCCGTTGGCGACCAGGTGGTGCATGACGTCGACCAGTCCGTGCACGTTGGCGGGATGGAGGCCGATCGTCGGCTCGTCGAGGACCAGGAGCAGTCCGGTGGAGCGGCTGAGCACCGTGCGCGCCAACTGGATGCGCTGGCGTTCCCCCGTGGAGAGGGTGTCCCCGGAGCGGTCCAGCCCCAGGTAGCCCAGACCCAGGGTGAGCAGTGGCGCCAGGGCACGCGTGAGCTCCACCCCCAGGCGCCGGGCGAAGTCGTGGGTGTCGGGTGGGACGGAGTCGACGACGGTCGGGACCCAGGTGTCCAGGTCCTCCAGGGTCAGGGCGCAGGCCTCGGCGATGTTGCGTCCCGCCACCGTCGTGCGCAGGGCCTCGGGGCGCAGCCGGGTCCCGTGGCACCCGGGGCAGGGGCGGCGCACGAGGAAGCGGTCCGCACGCGAGGAGGGGGCGCCGTCCTCGCCCTCGCGCGCGATCTGCTCGACCGCTTCGAAGGCGTTGGTGTAGGCGGCGTTGAGGGCGACGCCGGACCCGTTCTTGAGCGGGATGACGATGCGGCGTGTCACGCGGGGGCCGTGCAGGACCGTCTCGCGCTCCTGCGCGGTGAGCTCCCGGTAGGGGACGTCGGTGCGCACGCCGAGCTCCGCCGCCACCTGGGGCATGTTGGAGCGCATGAGGCCGTGCCAGGGCAGGACGGCGCCCTCGTCGATGGAGAGGTCCTCGTCGGGGACCAAGGTGGAGGGGTCGACCTCGCGGGTCTCACCCAGGCCGTGGCAGCGTGGGCACGCCCCCAGTGTGTTGAAGGAGAAGTCCTCGGCGCTGGGTGCCTCGAAGACCGCCCCGCAGGTGGGGCAGGTGCGCTGCGGGGAGACGCCCTGCAGGTACGAGGGCGGGACCGGGTGTCCGTTGGGGCAACGGTGCATGCCCAGGCGGGAGAAGACCAGGCGCAGGACGGCCAGCACCTCGCACATCGTGCCCACCGTGCTGCGGGGTCCGGGCACGGGCGGGCGTTGGCGCAGTGCCAGGGCCGGGGGCAGGAACCCGAGACGGTCCACGTCGGGGCGCGCCGGCTGGGCGATGCGCCGCCGCGAGAAGGTGGAGAGGGCATCGAGGTAACGCCGCGACCCCTCCGCGTAGAGGACGCCCATGGCCAGGGAGGACTTCCCCGATCCCGACAGGCCGGTGATGCCGACGAGGCGCCCCAGGGGGATGTCGAGGTCGACGTCGCGCAGGTTGTTGACACGCGCGCCCCGCACCTCGATGGCGGTGGGACCCGCCGACGTGGGACCCGCTTGCATGGGGTCGAGCTGGGTGGGGCCGACCGGGGCGGCGTGTGCTGGAGTGGAGTCCCCGGGCGTGGGGCCGGTCGAGGACGGTCCGGTGGGGCCGGTGTGTGGGGGAACGGGAATCCGGGGTGGTCGGGTCTTCACGTCGAGGGTAGCCGCGTGCGCTCGGCCGAGGGAAGGACGATGTGGGACCCGGGCGGGAGGGTCAGGCACCGTCGACGAGTTGGGAGCGCAGGAAGGACTCGACCGCGCCGAGGATGTCCAGTGTGCCGCCGCTGAGGAGCCACTGGAGCTGCAACCCGTCCATGACGGCCACCAGTTGGGCAGCCGCCAGGTGGGGGTCGATCCCAGGCCTGAGCACCCCCTGCTCGGCAGCCATCCGGTAGCCCTGTTCCATGGTCCTCCGGGCCCGCTCGTAGCGGTCCACGAAGTACTGGTGCGCAGGATGGTCGGGAGAGGTCGCCTCCGCGGAGAGCGTCACGAAGAGCTCGACGAGCCCGCGTCGGGACGTGGTGTTGGTCCGCACGGTGGTGAGGAGGAGCTCACCGGCCTGCTGCCAGGACGTGACCTCCGCGTGGAAGCCCTCGGTGTCCTCCGCGTCGCGTTGCTGCAGGACCGCGACGAGCAGGGCCTCCTTGGTGGGGACGTGGTGGAGCACGCCGGCGTGGGTGATCCCGCACCGTGCCGCGATCTCCCGCAGTGAGGTCGCGCGGTAGCCGTGTTCACCGAAGAGCTCGACCGCCACCCGGAGGATCTGGGCCCTCCGGGCGCGGCCGGGTGCGTATCCGTCGGTGCCGCGGCGACGGGGTGAGTGGTCGTCGTCCCCCACGGTGTCGGAGTCCATGTCCGGAGGATAGGACGCCCTTCACTCCAATGACACCCTCCACCAGGTCGGGGTTCGCGCCGCAGTCGTGCAGGACGCATGGTGGTCGCGCCCTCGTCCACATGTTGCCGCTGCGCCATGTCGCGCCTACCGTTGACGTGTCAACGAAATCGTCGACCTCGGCCCCGGACGCACCCGCGTCCTGACGTCGGCCGCCCCTCGCGACCGGACGTCGGCGCGCAGGCGTCGCCCTCGTCCCCGGGCCGGATCACCAGGAGCACACCATGGCATACGCCACCACCAATCCTCACACCGGAGAGGTCCTCGCGACCTTCCCCACGGCCACCCCCGAACAGGTCGACGCCGCCATCGCAGGCGCCGACAGGGCCTTCCGGTCGTGGCGCGCCACCACGGCGGAGCACCGCGAGGAGATCCTCCAGCGCGCCGCCGACCTCCTGCGAGGCGACCACGAACGCTACGCCGGGATCCTCACCCTGGAGATGGGCAAGCTCATCGGGGAGGCCGAGGCGGAGGTCGAGCTCTCCGCCAAGATCCTTGAGTACTACGCCCGCCACGGCGCGGAACTGCTGGGGCCGCGCCTCCTGCACGCCGAGGGCTACGGTGACACCGACGTGGCACTGGTCAACGACCCGCTCGGCGTCATCTACACCGTGGAACCGTGGAACTTCCCCTACTACCAGGTCGTGCGCGTCGGCGCCCCGCTGCTGCTGGCCGGCAACACGATGCTGCTCAAGCACGCTTCCATCGTCCCCCAGGCCGCCCTGGCCATGGAGGGCCTGCTGCAGGAGGCCGGTGCCCCCGAGGGTGTGCTCACCAATGTCTTCGCCTCCCACGAGGCCTCCGAGCAGGTGCTCGCCGACCCGCGCGTGCGCGGCGTCGCACTGACGGGGTCGGAGGGGGCGGGTGCTGCCATCGCCTCCCTCGCCGCGAAGAACCTCAAGAAGTCGACCCTGGAGCTGGGTGGCTCCGACGCCTTCATCGTCCTCGAGGACGCCGATGTGGACAAGGCCGCGCACTGGGCCGTCTTCGGGCGCCACTGGAACGCCGGGCAGGTCTGCACCTCCTCCAAGCGGCTCATCGTGGTGGACGCCGTCTACGACCACTTCCTGGAGGTCTACCGGGCCGGCGTGGCGGAACTGGTCGCGGGGGACCCCATGGACACGGCGACGACACTGGCGCCGCTGTCCTCCGGTGACGCCGTGGACATCCTGCACGGGCAGGTGGACCATGCCCGGGAGGAGGGGGCCACGGTGGAGGAGATCGGCCAGCCGGTGCCCGACCGGGGTG
>JBQEKJ010000253.1:0-3790 GCA_052103835.1 Pauljensenia sp. | reverse complement strand
CCATACCGGTGACCAGGGTGCGGGTGCGGACCTCCACGCCCAACTTCTCCAGGGCCTCCTGGGCGCGTGTGCCGAGCTTCTCGCCGAAGACGGGCAGGGGCAGCGCCGCCCCGTCCAGCAGGACGACGCGGGCGCTGGCGGGGTCGATGGAGCGGAACTCCCCGCGCAAGGTCTTGGAGGAGAGCTCCCGGATCTGGCCGGCCATCTCCACCCCCGTCGGACCCGCGCCCACGACCACGAACGTCAGCAGCTCCCGGACGCGGTCCGGATCGGATTCCAGCTCGGCGAGCTCGAAGGCCCCGAAGATGCGTGCGCGCAGCTCCAGGGCGTCGTCGATGGACTTCATGCCCGGGGCGAAGGTCGCGAAGTGGTCATTGCCGAAGTAGGACTGACCGGCACCCGCGGCCACGACCAGGGTGTCGTAGGGGGTCTGCTCGGCGCGGTTGTGGTTGCGCCAGTGCACGACGCGGGCCTCGGTGTCGATGTCCTCGACCAGTCCCAGCAGGACGCGGGCATTGCGCTGCTTGCGCAGGACCTCCCGGGTCGCCGGGGCGATCTCGCCCTCCGAGAGGATGCCGGTGGCGACCTGGTAGAGCAGGGGCTGGAATAGGTGGTGGCCCGTGCGTGCGATGATCGTGATGTCGACATCACTGCGGCGCAGCGCACGTGTGGCGAAGAGCCCCCCGAAGCCGGAGCCGATGATGACGACGCGGTGCCTGCCCATGGTTCCTCCTGATATAGGTCAGGAGAATGTTACCTAATTCGATCACCGGATCCCACCGGGCCACCGGTGGCGACCGCTCGTCGTTCAGTCGATCGACTCCGGCTCCTCCAGGACGAATGCCGGGGAGGGCACGCGTGTGCCACCGGGGAGGAGTCGGGGGAGCACGGAGCCCGGGGTCCGCTCCAGGACCCGCACCACTGCGTCCGTCTCCCCGGCGACCACGAGCAGTGAGCGTCCACATGGCGTCCCGACCACGGCGAAGTGCCGTGGCCAGGACACCCCTGCGCTCGTCCGGCCCAGCAGGTGGATCGCGCTGCCGTCCTCCGCGACGCCCAACGTGACGAGGGTTCCCGGTCCCCGGTCGGCGACGTCCAGGAGGAACCCCGGGGCGTCGCCCCTCCGCGACAGCACGAGGTGGGAGGGCAGGTGGGGTCCGGGAGCTCCCGCTGCGAGGTCGGTGCGGGAGACCTCAGTGGCCACCTCGCCGTTCCACTCCAGCAGCACGACCTCGGCGGAGAGCTCCGTGACCACCAGGAGGTGCCGTCCATCGGGGAGGAACACGGCGTGGCGTGGGCCGGATCCCGGTGCGAACCGGTGCGCGACCCCGTTCTCCACGAGGTGCTCTCCCACCACACGCAGTCGTCGCAGCTCGTCGGTGCCGAGGTCGCACACGAGCACGACCCGACCCCCGGGGGCAACGGTGGCGGAGTGGGCGTGGGACCCCTCCTGCCGGTCCGCACGGGGTCCGCTGCCCGTGTGCTGCAACCCGGTGGTGTCCCCGGTGGGCAGCCCGGAGTTGCCCAGGGGAATGACACCCACGGTGCCATCGGCATAGTTGGAGGCCACCAGGAAGCCCGGGAGCTGCGCCAGGTGGGTCGGCGCTGCCCCGGCGGAGGCCACCCGGGACACGGGGCGGAGGGTGTCGCCCTCGACCGCGAGCACGGAGATGCCCCCCTCCGGTTCGGCCTCGGCGGTGGCGTGGACGACGGGCCTGTCGGGGTGGCGCACCAGGAAGGAGGGGGCAGGCACCTCACACACCTGGACGGCGGGGAGAGCTCCCCGGTGGTCAGGTCCAGCTCCGTCCTCCAGATCCCCTCGCCCAGCCCTGCGGTGGTGCCGATGCCCGCGACCGGGAACGTACCGATCCACAGGGTGTGGGGCGGGATGCGCGTGGATGCCATGGGGACACCGTAGCGACGAGGGCGGCGCCTACGCTGGTCGTATGGAAACAGCGGGGATGGACACGACATGGACCGTCAGCGACGTCGCAGCACTCATGGACACCTGGTACCCACCCGCCACCGCAGAGTCCTGGGACCGGGTGGGCCTGGTCATCGGCGACCCCGAGCGCCCTGTGGGACGCATCCTCCTCGCCGTCGACCCCGTCGCCGCGACGGTCGGTCAGGCGGTGGAGGGCGGCGCTGACATGCTGATCACGCACCACCCCCTCTACCTGCGCGGGACCTCCTTCCTGCCGGAGTCCGATCCGAAGGGGGCTCTGGTCGCGCGGTTGATCCGCTCGGGAACGGCGCTGTTCAATGCCCACACCAATGCCGACGTGGCCCACGGGGGCGTGGCCGAGGCACTCGCGGACCTGGTCGGACTGGAGGATCCGCGCCCCCTGGAGATCACCGGGGAGGATGCTGACGGTCTGGCCATCGGGTTCGGTCGGATCGGCACCGTCGTCCCCCAGGACCTCGACACCTTCGCGGACCGTGTGGCCTCGGTGTTGCCCGCAGGACCCCACGGTCTCCTCGTGGGAGGTGACGAGGGCGCCCCCGTGCGCACCGTCGCCGTCTCCGGGGGTGCCGGGGACCACTTCCTGGGACTGGCCCGATCCGAGGGAGCCGATGTGTTCCTCACTGCCGACCTCCGTCACCATCCCGCCTCCGAACACCTGGAGGGTGGCGTGCCCGCCCTGTTCTCCGCCAGCCACTGGGCCAGTGAGTGGCCGTGGCTCCCGGTGCTCGCACGACGACTGCGCGCAGCCGCCCGTGCGGGTGGTGCCACGGTGGAGGTGGAAGTCTCTACGATGGTCACAGAACCGTGGACCAGCCACCGACCGACCACTGGAGGACACCGGTGAACGCACCGCACGAGGACCAACTGCTGCTGCTCGACCTGCAGGGGCTCGACCAGCGCGCCTCGAAGCTGCGTCACCGGAGGGACTCCCACCCCGCCCACGCCACACTCAGGGAACTCTCCGGACGCGCGGAGGACCTGCGCCGCGCAGCCATCACCCAGGGTGCTGTGATCTCTGACATCAAGCGCGAGGTCACCCGCATCGAGGACGACATCGAGAAGGTGCGTGCGCGCCGGGAGCTGCAGCAGGGCCGGCTTGACCGCAACGAGGTGCCCCTGCGGGACATGAACCCGATGGAACACGAGATCAAGCGGATGGAGCAGCGTCTCTCCGACCTGGAGGACACCCAGCTGGAGGCCATGGAGCGCCTCGAGTCGGCAGAGGCCGCGGAGCAGGCGATGCGGGACGAGGCCGCGGCCATCTCCGCAGACGTGGAGTCCACCCGGAAGGGTTTCACCGAGGAGATGTCCGGGGACGAGGCGGAGCTGCGCGAGGTCCTGGCCGCACGCGAGGCCCTCGCGGCGCGCGTGCCCGAGGGGATCCTCTCCGAGTACGAGCGTTCCCGTTCCCGCAACGGTGCCCTGGCTGTCATCGAGGTGCGTGACGGCAACGTCCTCGGTGCCGCCACCGAACTCTCCCCGGCCGAGCTGGAGGACATCCGACGCACTCCCGCCGACCAGCTGTGCTGGGCGGAGGAGACCAGTCAGCTGATCGTGAGGACCAGCGCCTCCTGAGGGGCCTCCTACCCCTGCTCCACGACGAGCGTCAGCGCGGTGAGGGATCCGCCCTCGCGTGTGGGCACCGTGGGCGTCACCTCCACCTCGCGCACTCGCTGCACGGTGCCCTGCGCGTCGTGTGCCACCATCGTGGACACCTCCCCGCGCAGGGCCTCCACGCACTCCTCGACAGTGGAACTGCGGCGCAGGCCCGAGTGCAGCAGTGCCGCGCACACGAGTCCCCGCCCGTGCTTGGCCTGGTGGGCG
>JBQEKJ010000252.1:0-3805 GCA_052103835.1 Pauljensenia sp. | reverse complement strand
ACACGGTTCCCAGTCTGTCGGCCTGTTCCTCCCGGTCGAGCTGTCGGTGCCTGTCAGGGAAGTGCTCCAGCGAGCGTGTGCCCCGGTCGGGGATCGGTCCCGACCGGAACCGCGCATTTCCCAGTCCGTCTGTCCCCACAGGAGCACGCGCCCCGTTCGTCTCAAGCGGCCCGCCGGGCGAGCATGCGCCGACCCGGGCTGCCCCGAGCTCCGTCCGTGAGGGACCTGACACGACCCGCGCTACCGCGATCAGCGCCGATGCCGTACAGTGGACAGTCGGGCGTGCGCGCCCGCACACCCATACGCAAGTGTGGGAGTCGGCGCGTTCCCGCCGCGGTCCCCGGACCGCGGACCCATCCATATTGCAGAGGTTAGACGGAGGACATGGCGAAGAAGGACGGCGTCATCGAGATCGAGGGCACGGTCGTTGAGGCCCTGCCGAATGCGATGTTCCGCGTGGAGCTGGGCAACGGGCACGTCGTGCTCGCGCACATCTCAGGCAAGATGCGGCAGCACTACATCCGCATCCTGCCCGAGGACCGCGTGGTGGTCGAGCTCAGCCCGTACGACCTCACCCGGGGTCGCATCGTCTACCGCTACAAGTAAACCGACACGAGACTGCCGCGTCCGCGCGGCGGAGGTAAACACCCATGAAGGTCAAGCCGAGTGTCAAGAAGATCTGTGACAAGTGCAAGGTGATCCGTCGCCACGGCAACGTCATGGTGATCTGCGACAATCCGCGACACAAGCAGCGCCAGGGCTGAGGCCCGCACTGTAGCAGCATCTCGGGCGACAGCCCGACAGCACATCGCCAGCCGCGCACGCGCGGGACCCCCGGTTCGGAGGCCGGGGCCGGACGACAGTCCGGATGGCGGTGTGACGACCTCCGAGAACCACTGGAGCAACAAAGATGGCACGTATTGCCGGCGTCGACCTCCCCCGCGAAAAGCGGCTCGAGATCGCGCTCACCTACATCTACGGAGTTGGACGCACCCGCGCCGCGGAGACCCTTGCGGCCACCGGCGTGAGCCCTGACGTCCGGGTCAAGGACGCGACCGAAGAGGACATGGTCAAGCTCCGCGACTACATCGAGAGCAACTACCACGTCGAGGGCGACCTGCGCCGCGAGGTGCAGGCAGACATTCGCCGCAAGATCGAGATCGGTTCCTACCAGGGCCTGCGCCACCGTCGTGGCCTGCCCGTCCACGGTCAGCGCACCAAGACGAACGCTCGTACCCGCAAGGGTCCCAAGCGCACCGTCGCGGGCAAGAAGAAGGCCGCGAAGTAACGGACAAGTCCGGGGGCCACGAGCCCCGGCGCATCGACCCAGAAGGAACTGAAACACATGGCAGCCAAGACCACCCGCTCCGCCACCGCGGCACGCAAGCCGCGTCGCAAGGAGCGCAAGAACGTCACGCACGGCAACGCGTACATCAAGTCCACGTTCAACAACACGATCGTCTCCATCACCGACCCCTCGGGGGCCGTCCTCGCCTGGGCCTCCTCGGGCCAGGTGGGCTTCAAGGGCTCCCGCAAGTCCACCCCCTTCGCCGCACAGCTGGCCGCCGAAGCCGCTGCGCGTCGTGCCCAGGAGCACGGGGTCAAGAAGGTCGACGTCTTCGTCAAGGGTCCCGGCTCCGGCCGTGAGACCGCGATCCGTTCGCTCGGGGCCGCCGGCCTCGAGGTCGGGTCCATCCAGGACGTCACTCCCCAGGCGCACAACGGCGCCCGTCCCCCCAAGCGCCGTCGCGTCTGAGAGCGTGCGAGGGGTGTGCCAACACCCCCACGTCTGAGTGGGTCGGGGCACGTCGTGCCCGACGTCGCCCCGCCCACCCATCACCCCCTGTCCCGCGAGAGCGGGAACCCTATCCGGCGTCATATGGCGGTCGCCGGGAAGAAAGGACCAAGACGTGCTCATTGCAGAGCGACCCATCCTGACCGAGGAGAAGGTCAGCGACTTCCGCTCCCGCTTCACCCTCGAGCCCCTCGAGCCCGGCTTCGGCTACACGCTGGGGAACTCCCTGCGTCGGACCCTGCTCTCCTCGATCCCCGGGGCTGCAGTCACCTCGATCCGCATCGACGGTGTGCCCCACGAGTTCCGCACCATCGAAGGGGTCAAGGAGGATGTCGCAGAGATCATCCTCAACATCAAGCAGATCGTCCTCTCCTCGGAGAACGACGAGCCCGTGGTCATGTACCTGCGCAAGGCGGGCCCCGGGCCCGTCGTCGCCGGTGACATCACCCCGCCCGCAGGCGTCGAGGTCCACAACCCCGACCTGCACCTGGCGACCCTGAATGAGAAGGGCAAGCTGGAGATCGAGCTGACGGTCGAGCGTGGCCGTGGCTACGTCTCCGCCGCCCAGAACAAGGATCCCCAGGCGGAGATCTCCCGCATCCCGATCGACTCGATCTACTCGCCCGTCCTCAAGGTGACCTACAAGGTCGAGGCGACCCGTGTCGAGCAGCGCACCGACTTCGATCGCCTCGTCATCGACGTGGAGACCAAGCCGGCCATCACCCCGCGTGATGCCCTGGCCTCGGCCGGCAAGACGCTGGTGGAGCTGTTCGGGCTCATGCGTGAGCTCAACGAGGAGGCGGAGGGCATCGAGGTCGGTCCCTCGACCACCGACGCGACCCTGGCCGCGGACCTGGCCCTGCCGATCGAGAACCTCAACTTGCAGTCACGCTCCTACAACGCGCTGCGTCGTCGGGGCATCCTCACCGTCGGCGAGCTCGTGGCCCACTCCGAGGCCGACCTGCTCGACATCCGCAACTTCGGGACCAAGTCCATCGAGGAGATCAAGGAGGCGCTCGCGGCTCTCGGTATGACCCTCAAGGACTCGGCGCTGCCCTCGGGTTCCGATGACGAGGACTCGGGTTCCATCCAGTTCAGCGACGACCAGTCCTTCTGACCCGGCCCGTCGTACTCAGTCACTTCACATTCCGTAGGAGACACAATGCCCACCCCCAAGAAGGGCGCCCGTCTGGGTGGAAGCCCGGCCCACCAGAAGCTGATCCTGGCGAACCTGTCCAGCCAGCTCATCGAGCACCGTGCGATCACGACGACCGAGGCCAAGGCGAAGACCCTGCAGCCTTTCGTCGAGAAGCTGGTCACCAAGGCCCGTCGTGGCGACATGCACGCCCGTCGCACCGTGGCCAAGACTTTGACCAACAAGGACGCGGTCTACGAACTGTTCGACGTCATCGCCCCGGCGATTGATCCCGAGCGTGCAGGCGGTTACACGCGCCTCACTCGGGTCGGCAACCGCAAGGGCGACAACGCGCCCCTGATGCGCATCGAGCTCGTCCTGGAGAAGGTCGAGAAGAAGGCCGTCGTCGCGGCTGCCGATCGCACCGCGGCCAAGGCTGCGCGCGAGGAGTCCGAGGACAACGCCACTGCCGCCGAGGCCGCCCAGGCCGAGGTCGCGGCTGACGAGCGCGCCGAGGAAGCCCGCGAGGTCGGCGATCTTGCCAAGGCCAATGAGGCTGACGAGCTGGCCGCCGAGGCAGGCAAGGAGGTCGACGCCGCGGAGGAGGCAGAGTCCGAGGTCGAGGGCACCGAGACCCGCGCCGAGGCTTCGGTCGTGGCCGAGGACGCTGAGAAGTCCGCCGACGCTGCCTTCGAGCGTGCCGAGGAGGCCCGCGAGGTCGGCGACCTGGCCAAGGCCAATGAGGCTGACGAGGTTGCAGAGGCCGCCGGCGAGGCAGCCACCGCGGCCGAGGAGGCCGAGGAGAAGTGAGCTGATCCCGTTCTCTGACGAGGGCGGGGCCAGTTGGGGGCCGGGGGGGGACGGACCCTCGCCCC
>JBQEKJ010000251.1:0-3829 GCA_052103835.1 Pauljensenia sp. | reverse complement strand
CACCGGGGTCCGCCACGAGCGCTGGGGCCTGTGCCCACCACCTGCCCGTGGCGGACCCCGGTGCCAGTGGGTCAGGTGGTGCGACTGGAGGGCAGAGCTGTCCGACTCACAGTCTGGGGCGTGGAGTGCCGCGGCGCGCCCCGCCACACCGGTTTGGCGGCAGGTGGCAGGAGCCGGGACCGTGCACCGGGCTCCGTGCCCCGTGCCCCGTGCTCCGGGACCGTGCCGGAGTAGATGTAGGGTTCTCGCAGGTGTGCCGGGAAGTCTGGTCGGCGATCCCGTCGGCGCGCGGTCGACAGGACGAACCAGGAGGACCATGACGAACGCACCCACCGTGACCGTGACCAGCTGGCCGATCGGTATGCGCCTGCGCGCATGGCTCGCCCGCGAGACGACCGGCGGCGCACTTCTGCTGATCTCTGCGGTCCTCGCCCTGCTCTGGGCGAACTCGCCCTGGCGGGCCAGCTACTCGACGATCTCCGAGACCGCCCTCGGGCCCGCCTCCCTCGGCCTCGACCTGCCCCTGTCGACCTGGGCCTCCGACGGCCTGCTGGCCATCTTCTTCTTCGTCGTGGGCCTGGAACTCAAGCAGGAGTTCGTCGTCGGGTCCCTGCGCGACATCCGCCGGGCGGCAGTGCCGGTCCTCGCCGCCGTGGGTGGCATGCTCACCCCCGCCCTGTTCTACTCCCTGCTGGTGACACTCCTGGGCGCACGCGAGGCCCTCCACGGGTGGGCGATCCCCACGGCCACGGACATCGCCTTCGCCCTGGCCGTGCTGGCGCTGTTCGGACGGGGTCTTCCCCGAGGGCTGCGCACGTTCCTGCTGACCCTGGCCGTGTTCGATGACCTCCTGGCCATCACCGTCATCGCGGTGTTCTACACCTCCGGTCTGGACTGGGCGGCCCTGGCGGCCGCACTGGGATGCGTCGGGCTGTTCGCGGTGCTGGTGCGGATGCGCCGGATGCGGATCTGGACCCTGCTCCCCGTCGCAGTGGCAGCCTGGGGGTTCATGCACGCCTCGGGTGTCCACGCGACCATTGCCGGGGTCCTCATGGGCCTCTTCGTCCCGGCGGTGGCCATCCAGGGGGAGGTGCAGTCACGGGCCGGACGCGTCCGCGTGGCACTCGAGCCGGTCTCGACCGGGATCGTCCTGCCGGTGTTCGCCTTCTTCGCGGCCGGGGTCTCACTGTCGGACGGGGGCGATCTGACGTCCGTCCTGCGCGAGCCGGTGTTCGTGGCGGTGGTGGTCGCCCTGGTGCTCGGGAAGTTCATCGGCGTGATGGGAACCACCGCGCTGGTCACTGGTCTCACTCCGCTCAGGCTCCCGGGCGACGTCGGGTTGCGCGACCTGGTCCCGGTGGGGTTGCTGACCGGCATCGGGTTCACGGTGTCCCTGCTCATCGCCGGTCTGTCCTTCACGGATGGCGTCCACACGACGGACGCGAAAGCAGCCGTGCTCCTGGGCTCGATGCTCTCGGCGACGCTGGGCGCATTCGCCCTGCGTCGCTCTGCGAGGCACCGGGCCACGCCGGAGGTCCGGGACGGGGAATAGGGCCATCGGGCCCACGCGCGGCGCGCCCGGTCTGCGAGACTGACCACGTGCACAACGTGATCTGGGACATGGGCGGCACCCTCGTGGACACCTATCCGGAGGTCGACCGCGCCCTGACCGGTGTCGTGTGGCCCGGGGGCAGCGATTCCGCGCACCTCGCCGAGGTCCGCGAGCTGCGGACCCGCTCCATCGCCCACGCCATCGACATCCTTTCCACCCGCTACGGGGTCGACCCCGTGCTGTTCCACCGGGCGTACTCGGACCTCAAGCGGCGCTGGCGCACCACGCCCGCGCCCCTGATGGACGGCGCACGGGAGCTGATGGGCGCCGTGCACGACGTCGGAGGGTTGAACCTCGTCGCCACCCACCGCGACCGGACCAGCGCCGAGGCGCTGCTGGCGGCCCTGCACGTGGAGGTGGACGACCTGGTCAGCACCTCCGACGGGTGGGCGCGCAAACCGGATCCGCAGATGAACCTGGTCCTGATGGAGCGTCATGGGTTGTCCGCCCAGGACGTGCTGGCCGTGGGGGACCGTGTCATCGACGTGCAGGCCGCACAGGCGAGCGGGCTGGCGTCCGCGCTGCTCGTGGAACAGGGAGTACCAGTTCCGGAGCTTCACGGCCTGCACCCGCTGGTCATCACCTCGCTGCGTGAGCTACTGCCATTGGTCGGACGAGCTGCCTGACCGGGCCCATCGTGCGCGGCCCATTGCGTGAGACCCGGGGCTTGAAGTCCGGAGCACGCGACTCTGGGGGCCGCCCTGCCGGGGTGCGGGTCCAGGAACAGTGGTTCCGCAAGCGCGTGTGGCCTGGGGGCCGCCCTGCCGGGGTGCGGGTGTGGCTGCAGGGATCCGCTGGGATGGACGGCACCCGCTGCGATGACCGGCACCCGCATGGGGTGGGAGCGGCGAGCGAATGGGTCACATCGTGCGCCGACTGTGCCTCCACGCACTGGTGCTGTGCCCCAGCTGTGCCTCCATGCACTGCCATGCCCCGGCTGTGCCGCAACACCAGCATGCGACTGCACGCAGTGGCGTGCAGCGACTCACTGATGCACCCCTCCTGCACCGGGTGACGATCTCAGAACCCATCCCGACCCGCAACCACTGCCCCCCACCACTGACATCGTCGCTCAACACACCAACCCACATCCACGGTCGACACCACGGCCCACCCCGGCCCAGATCGGGTCAGGATCCGCCACCTCAACCCCGGTGCAGACCAGAATCCGCCACCTCAACCCGGGCACGAAAAGGCGCGAGCCCCTGACCTGCACAAACACAGATCCCAACGGTCTCCGGCGGGTCGAGACAGCGGATCCGTGACAACACTCCCACCCGAAACCGCCATCTCACCCCCGAGACGACCAGAACCCGCCACCTCAACCCCAGGACCCGACAGAACCCGCCGTCTCAACCCTGCCCCAGCCTTCAACCTGCGGCGGGCGGCGCGGATGGGACCAGCTCCAAGGTACGTGGGTGGTCAGCACCGTTGCTGCAGTCGGCGTCGGTCGCTGACATCCTCAGGCAGTGGCGCCCTCGCAGGCGCTCCACACCTCGCGCCACCGGGCCGCCAGTGAGTCGATGTTCTCGTGGGCGTTGAGGCCACTGGGTTGGGGCACGACCCACAGGCCGACGGATGTGGGCCAGCCCGGTACCGTGGCCGGGTCCTGCTGGCCGAGCTTCGCCTTCGGCAGGTGGAAGGCAGCACGGAACGCGGTGATCCCGGCGATCGCCACCACTGCCGGCTTGAGCTCCGGAAGGCGGTCGACCAGCCTCTCACCGCCGGCCCGGAGTTCCTCGCGGCTCAGCTCGTCGGCGCGCACCGTGGCCCGACCGACCAGATTGGTCAGTCCGATCCCCCGCCGGAGGAGCTGCTGTTCGTCCTCGTCCCTGAGTCCTGCCGAGGCATCGACCAGATCGTCGGTCAGGCCCGCCCGGAACAGGGAGGGCCAGAAGCGGTTGCCCGGTCGGGCGAAGGGAGCGTTGACGGCGGCGGTCCACAGGCCGGGGTTGATGCCCACGATCAGCAGTCGGAGCGGGATCCCGGGAGCCGGCAGGACGTCGTCGATCGCCTCCGGATCATCCGTGGCGAACCGGGCGAGCTCGTCGCGTCCGGGACGGCGCCCACCGCACGGGGAGGGTCTCCGGGGACGGGCTGGCACCGGGGCGGGATTGTCGTCACTCATCGTGGCTGACACTAGTCGCTCGAGCAGTCGGCCACCCGGGGAGCCGCAGTGCTGGCGGGGTGGGTCGCGGCTGGTGCGGTCCCGGCGGG
>JBQEKJ010000250.1:0-3838 GCA_052103835.1 Pauljensenia sp. | reverse complement strand
CAGGAGTTGGCCGGGGCGGACCGAGGCGATGAGGTCCGCGGGGCGTTCCGCCACCGGCTGGGCATCCAGCGTGTCGATGACCTGTCGTGCAGCGGCGCCGGCGAGGCCGTGGTCGGCGAGGATGGAGTCGGCCGACGGCGACTGCTCGCCGGACTGGGTCGTGCCGGTCTCCGCCGGACCTGCGCCATCTCCCGACTGCGTTGTTCCCGGTTGCCCCACCGAGCAGGCGGACAGGGCCGCCGAGGCGACCAGGAGCGCGGTGAGGGCCAGGCTCCCGACACTCCCTCTTCGGCGTCGGGCAGTGGTGGTGTGGTGGATGTTCATCTGGGGTCCCTTCGATGAGGCGTGCTTCGGTGCTGAGCTGAGGCGTGCTTGAGGTGTGTTCTGAGGCGTGCTTCGGTGGACGGGCGTGGGGGCCACAGTGCACCGGGCAGATCGCCCTCGTACCCGGTCGCGTGGTGCTGCTGCGCGCCGCGGGGCTCATCTCACGTCCGGCACACGCCGATCAGGAGGAGGGAAGGTGCCCGAGGACAGGAGAGGCGGGCGGCTGCGGCCGCGGGGGAACGCGTCAGTCGGGCGAGCCGGGCGCCCAGCGCACTGAGGCGCGGGGGAACGAGGGCGACCAGTGTGATGAGCAGGATCAGGGCGCACGTCATGAGTGCACCGGAATGGGCGCCACGCGCCGCGCAGCTGACGCACGACGCGACCACCGGGTCAGGTGTCTCCTGGCTGACTGACGCGCCGTGGCCCATGTCAGGCAGTACAGAACTGGCGGTGGATCCCTGGGGAGGCAATGAGGTGTGTTGCGCGGGGGTGGAGACGGAGGTGGAGACGGGGCTCGCCCCCGCCTGCGTCGCCACGTACTCGGCCGAGTGCGTCATCGCCGCGACCGAGGAATGCCGCGCCGCTGAGGATGCAGCCGTGAGGGTGACCGCGTGCATGACCACGAGTCCGAGGACGACTGCTGTCACCAGGACGGCGGCGAGGACGGGTGACCTGAGGATCGGCCATTTGGGCCGCCCTCGTCGGAGTGTCCGTCCTCGTGCCATCGATGTCCAGCCTAGGGGAGCGACATCGGGAGGTCATGGGGCCATGGTCGGTGGTGTGGGCTCACCCCCCGGGACAAGGGGTCATTCGACGGAGTGGGCGTGGGTGCGCTCGGGGGCCCGCGCGTACTGGTCATCGATGTACTTCTCGAGTGCGGAGGCCTCGACGCGCCACACCTTCTTGCCACCGACCTGGATCGCGGGGAGTTCCCCGGAGGTGACCAGGGCGCGGGCCGCGGACATGGTGAGGTTGAGCGTCTTCGCGACGTCGGCGAGAGTGAGGAAGCGTGGGGGCATGCCACCATGATGCCATTTGATGACAGTCCGTGTCATCCGAGGTTCTTCGGTTGTGGAAGGACACTCTACGCATCGGTGTGCCTGTCCACCGAAATGCGGGGCCGGTTCCCAATCCGCTCCTGATTGGGCATGATGTGTCTGTGGTCACAGTGAAGCGATCGGTGGTCGCGCGGAAGCGACCGGGGGTCTGGAGGGACCCGCGATTCGTGGTGGGTGTCGTCCTCATTGTCGTCTCCGTCCTGGCCTGCACCCTGCTCGTCACACAGGCGAGGGGTGGACGCCAGCACTACGAGGTGACCCGGCAGATCGCGGTCGGGGAGATCCTCGACGGGACGAACACCCGGGAGGTGGAGGCCCGCACCCCCTCGCAGGCCTATCTTCCCTATGGGGAGCTCCCCGGGGGAGCAGTCGCGACGCGCTCGATGGATGCCGGTGAGTTGCTGGCCCGCGCCGCGGTCTCGGCGCGCGCGGACGAGGACTTCCGTCGGCTGATGGTCAGTGTCTCCTCCGGGCTGCCCGACTCCGCGCTCCCGGGAACGCTCCTGGAGCTCTGGTTCGTCCCGACCTCCCGCGTCGGGGGCGAGCGCGAGGCGCCGCGACTGGTCGCCTCCGATGTGACGCTGGTCCGTGTCTCGGAGGCGACGGGTGGCATCGTCTCCCAGGGCGGCACGAGGATCGAGGTGCGGCTGGCAGTGGCGGACCTAGCGGCCGTTCTCGACGCCACGGGCGGGGACGGGGTCGTGACCGCGGTCCCTGTGGGCGGGTGAACATGCGCCAGGGGGTGGCCATCCTCGCGCCGGGCGTCCTGGAGGGTGCGCTGGTCCAGGCCATCGATGCCGAGTCGGAGGTCCTGGTCGTGGTGCGCAGGTGTGCCGACCTGGCCGAGGTCCGCGCATCCGCGGGTGCCGGTCTGGCACCGCTGGGAGTCATCGACGGGGAGGACCCGGATCTGGATGCCGTTCTGGTGGAGGACCTGCACGGAGCGGGGATGCGGCTGGTGGTTCTCACGGGTACCGGGGACGGGGGCCCGGCCGGCGACGACGGCGGGGCCGGGGGGAGACTGCGCTCGATCGGCGCTGATGCGGTGGCCGACGCACACAGCGCTGAGACCGTGGTGACTGCATTGCTGGCGCTCGCCGGGGAGGCGGTCGGCCCGGCCCCGGGGGAGGTGCCAGGAGGACCGGATGCGGGGAGTGGAGCCCGGGACCTGAGCTGGACAGGGACGTCCGGGGGACGTGTGGGAGCACCGGGGACGGCCCCAGGTGCCCGAGTCGATGACGGGGGTCCCGGAGCTGACACTGCCGACGGCGTCCCGGGTGCAGGTGAGGAGCTGGGGCCCGGTGTCCAGCCACAACCGGGCGGCATCCTGGCCGTGTGGGGGACCTCGGGGGCACCCGGGCGCTCCACCGTTGCCCTGAACGTCGCCGCCGTCCTCGCCCGGGACCGGCAAGTGATCCTCGTGGATGCGGACACTGCGGCACCTTCCGTGGCACACATGCTGGGTCTGCCGGTGGACGCACCGGGGCTGGCGGCGTTGTCACGCTTCGCCGCCCGTGGTGCGCTCGGGGAGGACGAGGTGGGGCGGGCGCTCGTCCCGGTCACGGAAGGGCTGTCGGTGCTCACGGGGCTGTCCCTCCCCCAACGGTGGAATGAGGTCTCACCCGAGGCGCTCCGGTCCGTACTCGAAGTCGTCTCCCACGTGTGCGATCTGGTCGTGGTCGACCTTGCCGCCGGATCCCTGGACCCGGTTCCCACGCGTACCCGGCACCGGGGTGGACGGGACGAGGTCGTCTCCACCATCCTTCGTGCCGCGCACACGTCGCTGTCGGTGTGCCGAGGGGACCCGGTCGGCATCAACCGACTCGCCCTCTCGCACCAGTGGTGGGAGGAACTCGGGGCGGAGGCGGAACCGAGCGTCGTGGTCAACGGGGTGTCCGCGCAGGCATCGGGCCGGCGACCGTCGAGCGCCGTCTCCCACGCGGTCTCCGCGGTGGTCCCCGACCGACGTGTTCACCTGGTGCCCAGGGACGAGGCCGTCCCCGCAGCCCTGCTGCGGGCGGGCGCAGTGGTCGATCTTGCTCCCACGAGTGGGGCATCCCGGGCCTTCGTGGAACTCGCGGAGGCGGTGGGGGGCAGTGTGTGGGCGGCACCCGGGCGGCGTCGGCGTCGCTCCTGGGGATGGCGCCGGTCCTGAGATCGACCGGCCGGGAGTCCTGTGGGCGTGTGGGACACTGGCCGCATGCGCGTGTACATCCCGGCCATCAGCTCCGACCTCGTCGACGACAGGCCCCCGCTCACGTCTGCCTTCACGGCCGTCGTGCCCCCGGAGGCCACCGGGGAGGATGCTGACGTCCTGGAGGACGCTGCCCAGACGGAGGCCGCGCTCGTCTCCCTCATGCGCCTGCGCGAGGCTGGGGGCGTCGAGGCACATCGCCGCATCGTCCTGGCTGCGGACGCGGATGCCGTCACGGTGGCGGTCATGGATCCGGCGGATG
>JBQEKJ010000249.1:0-3861 GCA_052103835.1 Pauljensenia sp. | reverse complement strand
GTGGGGGCTGTGGTCACCGAGCTCGCGGTCGCCCCCCTGCCCCAGGACCGCGCCGGTGGGATGCGGGCCTACTCCCGCGGTGTGATGGGGGCGCTGGTGCGCATGGACCTCACGAGGCGCACCGGCGACGCGCGAGCAGCACTCCAGCGCATGGACCCCGACGACCCGGACTACACGGCCACCTTCACCGAGCTCGTGAAGCTGGAGCAGCGTCGGCGTGCCTTCTCGGAGGGACAGCAGTAGGGCGTGCCCGGGTGGGCAGTGACCGCGCGATGCCGTGGGGCTGGCTCCAGATGACCCCGCTGTCGGGGGGCTGGGCGGGCGGGTCGTCGCGGCTCGACCGCGTTCGCGTCGTCGGTGGCAGGAGACGCGCGTGGTGGAGCCGGTGGCCTTCGCATCGGGGCACAGCTGTCCGGTGACTGCGCAGGTCACCTGGCTGTTACATGATCTCGCATCCTGCCGTGTGCCCGGGCTCCTGTTCTCTGTGCGACAAGACTCCTGGGTGCGGGAATGCTCCCGCGTGTCAGCGACTGCAGGACCCGATGGGGTCGACACCGAGGAGGGAACACATGTCCACACGACTGCGTGCGACGGGCGTCGCGATCACCCTGACGGCGATGATCACCATGCTGACAGCCTGCGGCGGTGCCACCCAAGGCGCAGAGGAGAGTGGCCAGAGCTCCGCCGCGGAATCGAAGGTGATCACCATCGGTTTCAACTCGGGTCCCTACGAGGACATGTTCCAGCAGGGCATCCAGCCGATCCTGGAGGGTGAGGGGTACACGGTCAAGCACCAGGGTTTCACCGACGGAATCCAGGTCAATGCGGCTCTCGACTCGGGTGAGATCCAAGCCAACATCATGCAGCACCCCGTCTACATGGAGTTCGTCAACGACCAGCGTGGCTTCGACAATGTTGCCCTCGTCCAGGTCCCCGGGCCCCCCATGGGTCTCTACGCCGGACGTGCCGACACCCTTGACGTCGCGGACGGAGCCACCATCGCCCTGCCCAACGAGCCCTCGAACCTGTACCGGGCGCTCCTGCTGCTGGAGGAGACCGGGTGGATCACCGTCAAGGACGGGACGGATCCGGGGACTGCCTCACTCAATGATGTGGAGTCGAACCCGCATGATCTCGACCTGCGACTCCTGGAGAACACGCAGGCCGTGCGCGCCCTGGAGGACCTGGACTACGCGGTGGTCCAGGGCAACTTCGCGGTTTCCAGCGGTCTGAAGCTCACGGATGCCCTCGCGCTGGAGGATTTGCAGGACGACTACTCGGTCGTCGTCTCGGTCAAGTCCGGCAATGAGTCCACCCCCTGGGCCCGGGCCATCTCGGAGGCGTACCACTCCCAGGAGTTCGCCGACTTCATCGCCTCCCACGACGAGTACGCCGGCTACCACCTGCCCGCCTACATGGACGCGAAGTGAGCCCCACGCCGGACACACTGGGCACTGTGGTGCCGGGTCCGCATGAGGAGGCGCCCGGCACCGGCGTGGCGGTCCGCTTCTCCCACGTGTCCAAGACGTTCACCGCTCCCTCCCATGACGTCCAGGCCCTGAGTGACATGACCCTGGACGTTCCCGTCTCCTCGATCCAGGGGATCATCGGATACTCCGGTGCGGGCAAGTCGACCCTGGTCCGCATGGTCAACGGACTGGAGCGTCCTACCTCCGGGAGGGTCTGGGTCGAGGCCCAGGAGGTGGAGACACTGCACGGGTCGGGGTTGCGTGACCTGAAGAAGCACACGGCCATGGTCTTCCAGTCCTTCAACCTGTTGGAGACACGCACGGTGGCGGCGAACGTCGCCATGCCGCTGGTCCTCGACGGCGTCGACTCCGGTGAGCGCGACGCCCGGGTCGAGGAGGCCCTCGACTTCGTCGGGTTGACGGACCGCTCGGCGGCGCATCCCGGTGAGCTCTCGGGAGGCCAGAAGCAGCGGGTCGGTATCGCCCGGGCCCTGGTGCGACGTCCCCCGATCCTGTTGTGCGACGAGGCGACCAGCGCCCTGGACCCCGCCACCACGACGCAGATCGTCGAGCTCCTGGACCGGATCAACAGGGAGTTCTCGACGACGATCATCGTCGTCACCCACGAGATGGACGTCATCAAGGACCTGTGTGACTCCGTGGCCGTCATGGAGTCCGGGGAGATCGTGGAGTCCGGACCAGTCCTGGAGATCTTCAACCAACCGCGCCACTCCGCCACGCGCCGGTTCGTGGAGGGAGTCGTCCCCAGCACACCGCCGGCGTCCCTCATCGAGGCGGGGGGAGGTGGACAGGTGTGGCGTCTGGTCTATGCCGGGGAGGGCGCGGGGCGCCCGCTGCTCTCGCAACTCGTGCGGGACTTCGACCTGGAGGTGAACATCCTGGCCGCCACCGTCACCGAGATCCGCCACCACACGGTCGGCCACATGGTCGTGCGCGTGTCCGGGAGCCCCGAGGACCTCCTCCGGGGGGCTGAGGAGCTGAGAGGCAATGGGGTCCAGGTCGCGACAGAGAGGACCGGATCGTGATCGGGAAGTCCGTCACCATCGTCCAGTTCCTGGAGAGCATCCTCCAGACACTGCAGATGGTGTTCCTGTCACTGGCCATCGGCGCGGTCCTCGGGACCGTCCTGGGCATCGCACTGGTCGTCACACGTCCCGGCGGGGTCCTGGCGAACCGTTGGGTGTTCGCCGTCCTCAACCCGGTCATCAACGTCCTGCGATCAATCCCCTTCATCATCCTCATGGTCGCGATCCTGCCCTTCACGCGCTTCATCGTCGGCACGACGGTCGGCACGGGAGCCGCCACCGTACCCCTGGTCGTCTTCGTGGGTCCCTACATCGCGCGCCTGGTGGAGAACTCCCTGCTCGAAGTGCCCCAGGGGATCATCGAGGCCGCCGATTCCATGGGGGTGACCTCCTGGCAGATCGTGTGGCGTTTCCTCCTGCCCGAAGCACGTTCCTCCCTGATCCTCTCCCTGACCACCGCGACCACCGGGCTCATCGGGGCCACGGCGATGGCGGGCACGATCGGGGGCGGCGGATTGGGTGACCTCGCGATCTCCTACGGGTACCAGCGCTTCGACAGCGTCACAATGCTCGTCACCGTCATCGTCCTGGTCGTGATGGTCCAGGGCATCCAGGGTGCGGGCAACCTCCTTGCCCGACGTTCGAGGAGGCGCTGACCATGGCCACCGTCCCCGCCCCTGTCTCCGTCTCCGCGCCTCTCTCCACGACCACTTCCGGCCACATGCCGTCACGACCCCGGCCGGGCTCCCGGCGGGTGGCGGAGCTCGGTCACAACTACTTCGACCACCTCGATGCGCTGATCGCAGCAGTCCGGGCCCACCACGACGACGTCATCGACCTCTCCAAGGGCAACCCAGACCTGGCGACGCCCGAGCACATCGTGCGCGCCGCCCAGGAGGCGGTCGCCGATCCCCGAAACCATGCCTATCCGCCCTTCCTCGTGAGGAAGTCGGTGCGCGAGGCGATAGCGGCGGCCTACCGTCGCGATCATGGGGTCGAGCTTGACCCGGACACACAGGTCACTGCCTTCCATGGTGCGCATGAGGCTCTGGTGGCCCTGCCCTGGGCACTCCTGGAGGCCGGGGAGACGATGGTCGTCCCCGACCTCTGCTACCCGCCCTACCTCGATGCGGCCCGCCTGGCGGGGGTCAGGGTGGAGCGCGTTCCCCTGGAGGAGTCGCTGGGCTACCAGCCCCAGTCCGATGCGCTCTCCGCGACGCTGCCAGGCGCCGGCCTCCTGCTCCTCAACTACCCGAACAACCCGACCGGAGCCGTGGCGACACCGCGCAGCTGGGAGCAGGTCCTGGATGCGGCGGCTCCCCACGGCACGCTGGTGGTCAACGACT
>JBQEKJ010000248.1:0-3879 GCA_052103835.1 Pauljensenia sp. | reverse complement strand
CAGCGCTCGTGGCGGACACCGGTGGGTGGGCTCCGGGCACTCCCGCAGTGAGCGGGGGAGTGGCACACCGTGGAGCGGAGGAACGTGGAATGGGTGACAGGACCGAGCTGCTCGCTGCGTACGACGCGCAGTTGCGCACCGTCTCCGAGATGATCGGGGCGACCGGGGTCGCCAGGCTGGGACCGCTGTGGATGGGCACCTTCCCCGGGGGACGGGGTTTCATCTCCTGCCGGGACCTCGGCGGCGCCGACCCGTGCGGGATCCGCGACCTCGTCGCCGGCGCTCTCGACCACTTCCGCGAGGACCCCGCCATCACCGAGGTCGAGTGGAAGACCCGTTCCCACGACGTCGCCGTCGGGCTCGCTGAGGCGCTGCGCGAGGAGGGCTTCGACGAGGGCGACCCCGAGTCCGTCATGATCGGCGAGGCAGCCGACCTGGTGGTGGACGTCGACCTGCCGGGGGAGGTCTCCCTGAGGCGGGTGACCACCGGAGCTGACATCCGTGCCGCTGCGGATGTCCTCGAGGTCGTGTTCGGCGACGAGGGCTGGGGGGAAATGGTGCCCGAACTGACCGAACGGATCACGGGCGGGGACCCCGACGTGGAGCTGTGGGTGGCCGGGGTCGGAGGCGACATCATCGGCGCCGGGCGCCTCGAATGCGTCCCGGACACACAGTTCGCGGGGATCTGGGGAGGTGGGATGCTCCCGCAGTGGCGGGGGCGTGGCATCTACCGGGCACTGACCGCCCAGCGGGCGCGCTCGGCACTGGCGCGGGACAGGCGGTGGATCCACTCCGACTCGACTCCGATGTCACGGCCCATCCTGGAGCGGTCGGGCATGGTGCGCGTCACCGGAACGACGCCGTGGACGTGGCGGCGGGACGGCGGCGCGGATCACTGACCCCGGCGACGCAGGACGGAGCGGACGCCTGTCGGAGGTGGTCGGTCGGTGGTCGGCGGGCGATGGACGGCCGGCGGGCGACCGATCCCGTGAGTCACCGGACTCAGCGCACCCGCTCCACTGCCCCGTCCACGAGGTGGAGCAGTGCGCGGTCCTGGGCGCGCGGGTCCAGGCAGACCTCGTGGCCCAGGTCGGGCGTGAGCTCGACCTCGACGTGCGCACGCGAGGGAGCGAGCAGGTCCCGGAACCGCTGTGATGCCTCGGGCGGGACGTGGGTGTCCTCGGCGCCCTGGATGAAGAGGATGTCCAGGTCCCTGTCGAAGGCGCTGACGTGCCCCATCGGGCCCAGGTGCTGTTCCAGCCAGGCGGAGGAGGCCGTCGGCTCGCCCTGGTCGATGACTCCGTGGTCCCCGTCCAGTGCATGCATGCCCGGCCGTGTCCAGTCCGGCGTCGAGGCGACGACGGCCACTCTGCGGACCCTCGTGTCGATGCCAGCGAGCGCAACTGCCATGTCGCCACCCATGGAGAGACCCCCCGCAGCCACCGGTACCTCTTCCCGTCCCTCCAGTGCCCAGTCGAGGGTGCGCATGGCGTCGAGGGTGGTGCGACCCAGGATCTGCCACATCTCCGCGCGGAACGCGGCGAAGGTCCGGGTGAACAGGTCGTCGGCATCCCCGTTGCCGGTCCCCTCCCCACGACCTGCGCCTCCGCTGCCGCTCTCCGGGGCGCGCCGACCGTGACGCAGTGGGTCGATGCTCAGCGCTGCCCACCCCGCGTCGGCCAGACGTGTGAGGAAGGGGCGCATGTCCTCCGCGCAGGACCCGAAGGGCGGCAGCCAGAGTGCGACACCTGTCGCGGGTGCGTCCGGTTCGATCCTGATGACGGGGATGCCATCGATGAGTGCCTGGTCGGAGGAAGGGACGTCGGATGGGTTCATGTGCTCACCGTAGGCTCCCCGCCCGGACCTCGACGTACGTCGATCCGGTCGACCGGGTCCCGGCCCTGGCGGAGGCACAGTTCCCGGACCGGGCCCAGCACATCCCCGGTCCTCGGCCCGGGTCCCGCAGGTGTCCCTGAGAACTACCCAGACTCGAAGCGAGATCCTTGCCTCGGCCCGGGTCCCGCGGGTGTCCCGCCACCCGCTCCGGGTGCTCGTCCCGCCTTCGGCCCGGTCAGTCCCTCCCGGCGAGGTCGCCGAACACCCGGGTGAACGACGCCCGGACCTCCTGGTTGAAGGCCACGAACTCGACGAGGTCGATGTCGGGCCATCTGCCCGTCAGGTCGAGTTGGGCGCAGGACCCGCCCGCCAGCCCCGGGGGCCCCTCCTCCAGGGCGCGCCGTGCCGCGCTCGCGGACTCCTCCGGTGTCCAGCCGTAGACCCCGGCACCGATGGCGGGGAAGGCCACGGATCGCGCCCCGATCCTCTGCGCCAACTCCAAGGAGGAGGAGTAGCAGCTCTGGAGCACGTCGGGATCGTCCTGACCCGCATGACGGTTGGGGCCCACGGTGTGGATCACCCACTGGGCCGGGAGGTCGAACCCCGGTGTCGCCACCGCCTGACCCGGGGGCAGCCCCTCGGGCAGGACCGTGGCACGCAGGTGCCGACACGCCACCAACAGCTGGGGTCCGGCGGCCCTGTGGATCGCGCCGTCCACCCCTCCTCCCCCCAGGAGGGTGGAGTTCGCGGCATTGACGATGGCGTCGACGTGGCGTCGCGTGATGTCGTCGGTGATCACCTCGATGCGCATGACATCGATGCTAGGTGCAGGAGTCCCCTCGGAACAGTGGCGAACGTCCCCGCGCCATCTTCATAGGTTTGCCTTACCTTGGAGGCACACCTGTCCCGACCAGGAGGAGACATGGACGCCACGCCCACACCCGCAGTCAGCGACGCGACACCATCGGGGTCCCGGCCTGTCGGGAAGCGAGTCCCGAAGGGCGCCACCGTCGTCTCCGTCGGGGAACTCAGCGGGGACATGGTCCGCCTGCACGCCCGGGTCCAGGACCCGTCCCTGATCCCTGACCTGGAGTTCTCCGACCACTACGTCAAGGTCCTGCTCACACCGACCGGTGCCGGATACACCTGGCCCTTCGACCCGGACGAGGTCAGGGCGACCCGCCCTCGTGAGGAATGGCCCCTGACCCGCACCTACACCATCCGCGCCTACGACCCCACCAGCGCAATCATGACCCTGGACCTCGTGGTCCACGAGGGCGGGGGCGCGGCCCAGCCCTGGATCCGCTCCCTGTGCCCCGACGCCGTGTTCGGCTTCCTGGGCCCCGGGGGCAAGTGGCGTCCCGACCCTGCCCTGGGCCACTTCCTCCTGATCGGTGACTCCTCGGCACTGCCTGCCATCGCCGCAGCCATTGAGGTCCTCCCACGAGGGGCACGTGCCGAGGTGTTCGTCGAGGTCGCCGGGGAGGAGTCAGAGGCTCCCCTTCCCGAGATTGATGGCGTGGAGGTCACCTGGGTCCACACGGGCGGGAGCCTCCCCGGATCACGCCTGGTCCAGGCCGTCACGCGTGCGCGGCCGGAGGTGGAGGGCACAGGAGTGTTCCTGCACGGCAATGCGGAGATGGTGCGCGACCTGCGCCGTCACCTGCTGGGCGCGCGGGGCCTGGAGCGGTCGGCACTGTCGGCCTCGGGCTACTGGCGCCACGGCTGCACGGATGAGGAGTGGCGCGCCCAGAAGCGGGCGTTCAACGAGGAGATGGAGCGGGAGTTGGTCCAGGGGGCGGCCACGGTCTGAGCGCTGAGCGTCCCGGTGTGGGCTGTCGGGACGCGTCTGCGGTGCCGAGGGGACGACGGGGCCGGGGTTGATGCGCGCCCGGCGGGGATGCGCGTCAGGCCATGGGGTCGACGTGGACGACGAGGACGAGGGAGTGCTCCTCGCCGGGTTCCAGTGTGACGGCGTCCTCGCCGACGTTCGCGGCCTCGACACACACGAAGTCCTGCCAGTCGCTGCCCCCGACGTCGGGC
>JBQEKJ010000247.1:0-3881 GCA_052103835.1 Pauljensenia sp. | reverse complement strand
GGAGGTCCCCCCGGCCCCGGTGCACGTCTTCGACGAGGAGCTGGGCGGCCAGACTCCGCGCGGAGTGGACGTGGCGCGCGCCCTCGGCTCCCTGCACCTGCCCGCCCCGCTGGCGCAGCTGCGTCTGCGCCGCGCCCCGGACGTCACCGAGGAGCGTCACTACGTCCCCGGAGAGCCCCAGCCCCACGTCATCATCGAGCACCAGGGGGCGGGTCTGGGCCGCGCGATCGCGGTGGGGTCCGCGCTGGCGGCGTTGGTGGGTGCTGCTGATGGTGAGCTCACTGTGTCCCAGATCATCACCGCCGTGGCTGTCCTGACCGACCAGGATGCCGCTGAGCTGCTCGAACAGGTGGAGGAGCCAGCGTTGGGGCTGATCCGTTGCGGGATGCTGGAGGTCGTGGGCGGGGCCTGAGCCGGTCCACAGGCGCCCGTCACGCGGCGGTGGGGCGGGTGGGGCGTTGTATGGTCGGGGCGAGCGGGCCGGGGCCATGGGCTCCCCCGCAGGGCGCAGGATCGTCGCATGGGTGGTCCGCGCGGGTCGAATGGTCGAGTGGAGGAACATGGGTGGGTCAAAGCTGGTCATCGTGGAGTCCCCCGCGAAGGCCTCGACGATCGAGGGCTATCTGGGTCCCGACTACCGGGTCGAGGCCTCCATCGGGCACATCCGTGACCTCCCCCAGCCCAAGGACCTCCCCGCCGACATGAAGAAGGGGCCCTACGGCCGCTTCGCCGTCGACGTCGAGGACGGGTTCACCCCCTACTACGCGGTCAACCCGGACAAGAAGAAGAAGGTCACCGAACTCAAGCGGGCCCTCAAGGACGCCGACGAGCTCTACCTCGCAACTGATGAGGACCGCGAGGGGGAGGCCATCGCCTGGCACCTCCTCCAGGTGCTCAAGCCGAAGGTGCCCGTCCACCGCATGGTGTTCCACGAGATCACGCGCGAGGCCATCCAGCGTGCCCTGGAGAACACCCGCGAGATCGACACCGACCTGGTGGACGCCCAGGAGACCAGGCGCGTCCTCGACCGCCTCTTCGGCTACGAGGTCTCGCCGCTGCTGTGGCGCAAGATCCGCCCCTCCCTGTCCGCCGGTCGCGTCCAGTCCGTCGCCACCCGCCTGGTGGTGGACCGCGAGCGGGAGCGCATGGCCCACGTGCGGGCCTCCTACTGGTCCATCGACACCCACGTCACCACCGAACCGGGTGCCTTCGGCGCCCGCGTCGTCGAGGTCGACGGGCACCGTGTGGCCACCGGATCGGACTTCACCGAGGCCGGGACGCTGACGCCCAAGGCTGCTGCCGCCGGTGCCGTCCACCTCGACGAGGCCGCGGCCACGCGCCTGGCCGGACTGCTGGAGGCCTCGACCTCCTCCCGCATCGACGCCGTCACGCAGAAGCCCTACCGCCGCCGTCCCGCCGCCCCCTTCACCACCTCCACGCTGCAGCAGGAGGCGAGCCGCAAGCTCCACTGGAACGCCTCCTCCACAATGCGCACCGCCCAGAGCCTCTACGAGTCGGGCTACATCACCTACATGAGGACCGACTCGACCGCTCTCTCGGAGCAGGCTGTCCACGCGGCACGCACCCAGGCCCGCGAGCTCTACGGCGCCGAGGCGGTGGCCGAGGAGCCGCGCATCTACGGGAAGAAGTCCAAGGGCGCCCAGGAGGCGCACGAGGCCATCCGCCCCGCCGGCGACCACTTCCGCACCCCCGACCAGGTGGCCGGGTCCCTGTCGCGCCAGCAGCTGGCCCTCTACGACCTCATCTGGAAGCGCACCGTCGCCTCGCAGATGGCCGATGCCCTGGGCCACACCGCCACCATCCGCGTCCTCACCGGCGTCGGGGACGGGGAGGGGCGCCACGACGTGGTCTCCTCCGCCTCCGGCACCGTCATCACCTCCCCGGGCTTCCGCCTGGCCTACGAGGAGGGCCGCGACAAGAGGCGCTACGAGGCCGAACGTGAGGGCGGGGACGCGGAGAAGGTCCTGCCCGACGTCCACGAGGGCGACTCGGCGGACGTTGACGAGGCCTCCGCCGAGGGCCACGAGACCCAACCCCCGGGCCGCTACACCGAGGCCACGCTGGTCAAGACGATGGAGGAACTCGGCATCGGGCGCCCCTCCACCTACGCGGCGACCATCCAGACCATCTCGGACCGCGGCTACGTCGTCCACCGGGGGCAGTACCTGGTGCCGAGCTGGCTGGCGTTCTCCGTGACGCGCCTGCTGGAGCAGAACCTCTCCAACCTCGTGGACTACGACTTCACGGCCTCCATGGAGTCCGACCTGGACCGCATTGCCGCAGGGCGTGAGGACGGGACCCAGTTCCTCACCCAGTTCTACCTGGGAGACGACGGGAAGGGCGACCAGGCGGGCCTGCGTCACCAGGTGGAGAGCCTGGGTGACATCGACGCCCGGCAGGTCAACTCCCTGGAGCACCTGGACGGGGTGACCCTGCGGCTGGGGCGCTACGGTCCCTACCTGGAGCGTGAGGACGGGACGCGGGCCAATGTGCCCGAGGACATCGCCCCCGACGAGTTGGACGCCACCAAGGTGGAGGAGCTCTTCGCCCTCGCTGCCGACGACGGTCGGGAACTGGGTGTTGACCCCGCCACCGGGCACATGCTCATCGCCCGCAACGGCCGCTTCGGGCCCTACATCACCGAGGTCCTCCCCGAGGAGGACGAGGGTGATGCCGCTGCTGCCAGCGCTGACGCGGCAGGGGAGGCGGGTGCTCAGGCAGGGGCCACCAAGACCGGCGCGAAGGCCGGTGCCGGGAAGACCACCAAGGGGCGGAAGAAGGCGGCCCCCAAGCCGCGCACGGCCTCCCTGTTCAAGTCCATGGATCTCGCCACCGTCACCCTGGACGATGCCCTCAAGCTGCTCTCCCTTCCCCGTGAGGTCGGCGTGGACCCCGAGGGTGGAGAGGTCATCACCGCCCAGAACGGTCGCTACGGTCCCTACCTGAAGAAGGGTACGGACTCCCGCACCCTCTCCTCGGAGGACCAGCTGCTCAGCATCACGCTGCCCGAGGCGCTCGAGATCTACTCCCAGCCCAAGACGCGTGGCCGCGGGGCGGCCCGCCCTCCGCTGCGCGAGTTCGGGGAGGACCCGGTCTCCGGCAAGAAGGTGGTCGTCAAGGACGGTCGCTTCGGTCCCTACATCACCGATGGGGTCACCAACATCACGGTCCCCCGCTCGGAGTCCGTGGAGGAGCTCACCCAGGAGCGGGCCTTCGAGCTGCTCGCCGACAAGCGGGCCAAGGGGCCGGCGCCGAAGAAGCGGACGACCCGCAAGGCCCCGGCGAAGAAGAAGACATCGGCCACGAAGAAGCCCGCGGCCGGGAAGAAGCCCGCCGCCAGGAAGAAGCCCGCCGCCAGGAAGAAGCCCGCGGCGGAGGAGTGACCTGCAGCGGGTCCGCAGTGGTGTCACCGACACGGGTGGGGACACCACGACGGAGGTGCACGAGGGGCGTGGGAGGATGACGGCATGACGGACCAGGGTGGAGCATCTGCAGGACTCTTCATCACCTTCGAGGGTGGTGACGGGGCCGGCAAGACGACGCAGCTGGGCCGTGTGCGCAGGTGGTTCGAGGACCGGGGACACCGGGTCCTCGTCACCCGTGAGCCCGGCGGGACCGAACTTGGCACCGAGCTGCGCCGCCTCATCCAGCACGGGCCTGAGGACGTGGACCCCCGCACCGAGGCGCTGCTGTACGCGGCAGACCGCGCCTACCACGTCGCCAATGTCGTCCGCCCCGCCCTGGCTGCGGGCACCATCGTCCTGGGTGACCGCTACATCGACTCCTCCCTGGCCTACCAGGGGGCCGCTCGCGACCTCGGGGTGGAGGAGATCCGCTCCCTGTCCCTGTGGGCGACGCAG
>JBQEKJ010000246.1:0-3888 GCA_052103835.1 Pauljensenia sp. | reverse complement strand
CCCACGTCAAGGGTAATGCACCAGCCAAGACCCCGCCCGGCATGCCCACCCCGCTCCCCTCTCCTCTCGCCGAAGTCCGTCCGGAAACTTGCCGAGGTCCGTCCTGTTCCGAGCTTGCGGTCCGCCCTGTCCTGGGCCCGAGGTCCGTCCGACAGACAATGTGGTCCGTCACTCCTCCTCGGACTGCACGCCCGCGTCCGTTCACGCAGGTCACAGCCCACCCCCGGATTCGGTCCCTCACACGGCCGCCCACATTGTCTGTCGTGGGGCGCACGGGACCGGGCCGGAGCTCGCTCCGCAGCGGCTGCCACACCTTCCCGGAGCACGCGTCGCAGGTGGGGCGATAATGGAGTGCCCTCCCGCCCCGGGTGACGCGACCGAGGAGTCACACATGCCCTCTCCCCTGCTCTCGACGCTGTCATGGGTGGTCGCCCTCTTCGCGACCCTCTTCGGCGTGATCTCACTGGTGCGCGGAGTGGCGCACCTGTGGCGGGAGTTCAGCGGGGGCCAACCCGACCACACGCGCACCCGCCCGGTGGGCCAGCGCCTGTGGGGAGTCCTCTCCGCGGCACTGACACATCGCGAGTTCAAGGGCCGCCCGGTGGTGAAGGCCGCCCACTGGCTGGTCATGATCTCCTTCCCCCTCCTCTTCCTCACCCTGGTCAGCGGCTACGCCCAGCTGCGCGACCCGGCCTGGGCACTGCCCCTCATCGGCCACTTCCCGCCCTGGGAATGGCTGACGGAGTTCTTCGCCTGGGGCGGACTCCTCGGCATCGCCTGGCTGATGGTCGTGCGCCGCCGGGCAGGTCATGGCGCCCCGGGTGAGGCCGCACTGTCCGGACCGGACGCGGAGCTGCCCTCGTCAATTGCGAGCGGGACCGCGCCCCCACAGGGCAGGACCAGCACCCCGCCTTCCTCCGCCCGCAGCACCGCGCACGAGGGCGACACCCCCCGACCCGCCGATCTCCCGGCCATGCCTCAGACCCCCGCTCCTCCGGCCCCCTCCCCGCGCGACGGCTCGCCGCGCGGGATCGCCTCACGCTTCCTGGGCTCCACGCGCTGGCAGGCCCTCTTCGTGGAGTGGGTGGTGCTGATCGTGTGCGCCTGCGTGGTGGCGCTGCGCGCCCTGGAGTACGCGCACCTCTCCACCGACCCGGCCACCGCCCACCTGGCCAGCGCCTGGCACTTCCCCATGACCGCCTGGATCGGGGCCCTGCTGGGCGGGAGCACCGCGCTGGCGCTGGCCAATGCCATCGTCGTCGTCTCCGCGCTCAAGATCACCACCTCGATGCTGTGGATGATGGTGGTCGGCGTCCAGACCAATGCCGGGGTCGCCTGGCATCGGTTCCTGGCCGTGGTGAACCTCTACGCCCGCCGCAATGCCGATGGCACCAAGGCGCTGGGGCCGGCCGCGCCGATGCTCCACGCGGGCGAGCCCGTGCGCGACGTGGAGGACCTGCCCGAGGACGCCACGCTCGGGGTGGGCACGGCCGATGACCTCACCTGGAAGGACCGCCTCGACTTCTACTCGTGCACGGAGTGCGGGCGCTGCCAGGAGATGTGCCCGGCGTGGAACACCCAGAAGCCTCTCTCGCCGAAGCTGCTGGTCCTGGCCATGCGCGACCACCTGGAGGCCGTCTCGAACATCGAGGTCACCGAGGTCGACGTCGAGGAGGTCACCGGACCCGACGGTGAGATCACGCGCCTGGTGGAGAAGGGCGTGGACCCCGCCCCCCACTCCTTCGACGTCCTCACCGCACTGTCCCGGTCCGGGGCGACCGGGCCGCTGGGGGTCGCGGTGGCGGACGGGCCGCTGGTCCCCGACGTCATCTCCGAGGACGTCCTGTGGGACTGCACCATGTGCGGGGCGTGTGTGGACCAGTGCCCCGTCGACATCGAGCACGTCGACCACATCCTGGACCTGCGTCGCCACCAGGTGCTCATGGAGTCCGCGTTCCCGCGCGAGCTCGGGCGCGCCTTCCGCGGCATGGAGACCAAGGCCAACCCCTACAACCAGCCCGCCCGCAAGCGCCTGGACTGGGCCAAGGGCCTCGACTTCGAGGTCCCCGTCATCGGCGAGGACCTGGAGTCCGCCGAGGACGTCGACTACCTGTTCTGGGTGGGCTGCGCCGGCGCCTACGACGACCGCGCCAAGGCCACGACAGCCGCCGTGGCGGAACTGCTGCACACTGCGGGCGTCAGCTTCGCGGTGCTGGGGTCCGGGGAGTCCTGCACGGGCGACCCGGCGCGGCGCGCCGGCAATGAGGTGCTCTTCCAGATGCTGGCGGGCGCGGCCATCGACACCCTGCACGAGGCCCGCGCCCAGCGCATCGTGGTGACCTGCGCCCACTGCTTCAACACCATCGCCGGGGAGTTCCCGGAGCTGGGGGGCACCTTCGAGGTCATCCACCACACCCAGCTACTCAACCGTCTGGTCCGCGACGGCAAGCTGCGTCCCGTCGCGCCGCCCGCGCCGACAGCGTCGTCCGTGGCGGCGGGGGCGGCGGGCACGGCGAACGCGACCGGGGCCGGCGGGAGCACTGCGGGCAGCCCCACCGGGAGTCCAGCAGGCATCAGCGCCACCGGCGGCATCCCCATCACGTACCACGACCCCTGCTTCCTGGGTCGCCACAACCAGGTCTACGAACCCCCGCGCGAACTCATCGGCTCACTGCCCGGCCTGGAACTGGTGGAGATGCCTCGCTCCCGCGAGCGCGCGATGTGCTGCGGCGCAGGCGGGGCGCGAGCGTGGATGGAGGAGACCCGCGGCATCCGCATCGCCGACGCCCGCATGACCGAGGCGGCGAGCACGGGGGCGGCCGTGGTCGCGACCGCCTGCCCCTTCTGCTCCCAGATGCTCGGCTCCGCCACCGGGGCGAGCGCCGGGTTCGGGACCTCCGCCACACCCGCGGGCCCAGGAGGGTCCGTAGGCGCGGGCTCGGGCAGCACCGACGCCGACGAGGGCGGGGCCGCGAAGCTGCCGGAGGTGCGGGACGTGGCCCTGCTCCTGCTGGACGGTGTTCGACGTGGTCAGGACCAGACACCGGGCACCGACGGGCACTGACGGGCACTGACCTCCCCTACCGAGGGGCGGACCTCAGTGCACACAGAGCGGAGCATCCTCGGCCACACGCAGAGGGGGGTCAGCCCTTGACGGCTCCACCCATGCCCGCACCCGAGAGGAACATGCGCTGGAACAGCAGGAACATGACGATCGGGATGGACGTCGAGATCGCCAGGGCCGCCATGAGCGTCCCCTTGTCGACATTGGCCATGGACTGCAGGTAGACCGACAGGGGCTTCACCGCATCGGACTTCAGCACCAGGAACGGCCAGAGGAAGTCCTTCCAGGAGGCGATGACCGCGAACACCGACACGACCCCGATGATCGGGCGGCTCATGGGCAGCACGATGCTCCAGAACAGGCGGAACGATCCCGCGCCGTCCACCCGCGCGGCCTCGAAGACCTCACGCGGCAGTGAGTCGAAGAAGCGCGCCACCAGGATCACGTTGAAGGCGCTGGCACCAGCCGGCAGCCACACGGCCAGGTAGTTGTTGATCAGGCTGGAGCCGAGCGGCGGGTCGACGATGATCTTGTACAGGGGGATCAGCAGCACCACCGCGGGCACGAACAGGGTGGTGAGGACCGCCCAGTTCAGGGCCTTGGACCAGCGTGGACGCAGCACGGAGAGCACGTACCCGCCGGTCGTGGCGACCAGGACCTGGCAGAACCAGGAGCCCAGCGCCACCCAGATGGTGTTGAGGAAGTACTTGCCGATCCGGTAGCGGGTCCAGGCCATGGTGATGTTGTCCAGGGTCCACCCGTTGGGGAAGAACTCCAACGGGGTGGCCTGGATGTCCTGTGTGGGGGTGAAGGCGAACTTCACC
>JBQEKJ010000245.1:0-3912 GCA_052103835.1 Pauljensenia sp. | reverse complement strand
GAGGCGCCAGGACCTCCACGAACGTCGCATTGATCACGTCCGCACAGCGTTCTCCGATTTGGCATCGGGGGTCCCTGCCCTGCTATTCTTCCATGGCACCGCACGGGCGGCGCAGCCCTGCGAAAGCAGTGTGGCGACTCCCGACACGTGCATGGCGGGGTACCCGAGTGGCCAAAGGGAGCTGACTGTAAATCAGCCGCGGAATGCTTCGGGGGTTCGAATCCCTCCCCCGCCACAGGATCGCGGGCTCGCCCGTGGTCCCACGTGTGAGGTCCTTCTCATGCAGTCCGATTGAACCACTCGATCGTGCTGGGATAGGGTTTCCCTCGTTGCCCCGATAGCTCAGTCGGCAGAGCGTCTCCATGGTAAGGAGAAGGTCAAGGGTTCGATTCCCTTTCGGGGCTCTGGTTCGCGCAGTGGTCGTCGCCGCGCAAGCCTCTGCGGCGGGGTAGCTCAGCTGGTCAGAGCGCACGACTCATAATCGTGAGGTCGCGGGTTCGAGCCCCGCCCCCGCTACCAGGAATCCCAGGTCGCCCGGCGACAAACGAATCGGCAAGTGAGGTATTCACCGTGGCAAGCAAGTCGCAGGATGTCCGCCCGAAGATCACGCTCGCGTGCTCGGAGTGCAAGGAACGCAACTACATCACCAAGAAGAACCGTCGCAACACGCCGGATCGCTTGGAGCTCGCGAAGTACTGCCCGCGCTGCCACAAGTCGACGGTTCACCGCGAGACGCGCTGATCCGCTCCCCAGCTTCGCAGCGCCCCCGGCTGAGCATTGCTCACCGGGGGCTTCGCGCATGTCCGTTCCCCGGGGCATCCGCGTCCGCATTGACGAGGGTGCCCCGCTTCTGATCGGACCCGTTCGTCGGCACCCGCCACTCCGACACCCACCACTCGACAGCCCCGGAGCCCGCGATGACCCCATCGATCGACCGAAGCCGTGCCCAGCGCGCTGCCTGGGCCTGTGTCATCACCTTCTTCACCTTCGGCTTCGCCGTGGCCTCCTGGCTGTCGCGCCTGCCCGCGGTGCGCGATGCCCTGGACCTGCAGCCCACTGATCTGGGCACCATGCTGCTTATCGGCTCACTGGGTTCCCTCGTCGCGCTGCCGTCCTCCGGGCCGCTGGTGGGTCGGATCGGGGCGCGGGCGACGGCCCGTACCGGTGCGACCTTGTGGGCGATCGCGCTGGTGGGTGTCGCGCTGTCAGTTCATGCGGTGAACCGTTCCAGCCTGACCGCCTGCCTCGTTCTGCTCAACTGCGGGATGTCCCTGTGGGCGGCCACGATGAACATCGAAGGCGGGCTCGTGGAGGCCGCCCTGCGGCGCATCCTGCTGGACAAGCTCCATGCCATGTTCTCCATCGGTACGGTGTCGGGCGCCCTCGTCGGGGCGGGTCTGGCCCACGCCCACGTGGACGTCACGGTGCACCTCATCGGAACCGCGGTCCTCGGATGCACCGTGGTCTGGGTGGTCTCGCAGTCCTACCTCTCTGAGGAGGAGGTCCGCTCCTTCTCGGTGGGGGCCACCGAGGGCTCGGAGGATCGCGTCAAGGGGCGCACGCGCCAGGCATGGGGTGAGCGACGTACTGTCCTGATCGCCGTGATGGTGCTCTCCGCCGGGCTGTTGGAGGGATCCGCCAACGATTGGCTGGCGCTGTCGATGGTGGACGGGTACGGGTACACCGCGGCGCAGGGATCGGTCATCCTCTCGGTGTTCCTCGCCACGATGGCGGCAGTGAGACTCTCCTCCACGCGCCTGCACCGGCGCTTCTCCGCCGACGGGCTGCTCCGCACGCTGTTGGTCCTGGCGTGTGTGGGCCTGGTGTTCGTGGCGTTCTCGCCCTGGCGTTGGCTGGCCCTGGTCGGGGTGTTGTTGTGGGCGATGGGTGCAGCACTGGTCTTCCCCACGGGAGCCTCCGCATTGTCGTCGAACCCGTCGATGACTGCGGCACGTGTCTCGGTGCTCTCCACCGTCAACTACGGTGCGTTCCTGATCGGTCCGCCGGTGCTCGGCGTGGTTGCCGAGCACGTGGGCTACCACCGCGCGATGGTGGTACTGATCATTCCGATCGCAGTGGGCATCTTCCTCACCAAACAGGTCGCGAAGCCGGAGGACTCGACGTCTGCTGCCTGATCTGCTGCCGGTGGAGCGACCCGGATCCTGCGGGCGCGCCATCCGATGGCAATGGGCGCAGCACGTGCGTTTACTGTTGCGTATGGGGTCCTGCCTGATGTCACGGTAGGGCCATGCTGATGAGGGCAACGGAAGGACCACCATCGCGATGAGCACGTCAGTTCCACAGGGAGACACCGCCCGCGATGCTTCCGTGCCAGGCCCGGGCGTGGACCAGGCCCCGCTCGATGGCGCCGCAGATGTCGCCGGTCTCCCGGGGGAGCGTCTCGCCTCCCTGCCTTCGGACATCCTCACCCCCGTACCCTCTTCGGCGTCCCACCTCCCGGCTCCCTCCACCACCGACCGGGCCCGCGGCCAGGCCTCGGGCCCGGCCCCCCTCACCGTCCCCTCCCTGCGCGATCTGACGACCCTGCGTGTGGGCGGTGACGTGGCAGCGCTGGTCGATGCCGCCACCGAGTGGAGCTTTGTCGGCGCGGTGCGGGCCGCTGACCGCGAGGGTCGCCCAGTCCTGGTCCTGGGGGGTGGTTCGAACCTGCTGGCCTCCGACCGGCCCTTCGACGGGATCGTCGTGCGCGACGCCCGCCGGGTGGTGCGGCAGGAGGAGCTGGACGGCGACCTGGTGCAGGTGATAGCCAGTGCTGGCATGCCCTGGGACGCGTTCGTGTGCTGGACCCTGGCCCAGGGGCTCTCCGGCCTGGAGGCACTCTCCGGGATCCCGGGTTGCGTGGGAGCCGCACCGGTCCAGAACGTCGGCGCCTACGGCCATGAGGTCTCCGAGACGCTCACCTCCGTGCGTGCCTGGGACCGCGCGCTCGACCAGGTCGTCGAGATCCCGGTGGACCACCTCGGCCTCGGCTACCGGACCTCCGCCATCAAGCGCTCCCTGCAGGTGCCCGGCGCCGATGGTCATATCTGGGGTCCGACCGGGCGCTGGGTGGTCCTGGAGGTCACGTTCACCCTGGAGCGTTCCGACCTCTCCGCCCCGGTGCTCTACGCCGAACTGGCACGCCGCCTCGGCGCGGTCCCCGGTGGCCGTGCGCCCGTGCTCGCGGTGCGGGAGGCCGTGCTCGGCCTGCGCCGCTCCAAGGGCATGGTCCTCGACGACCGGGACCACGACACCTGGAGCGCAGGCTCGTTCTTCACCAACCCGATCCTCCCCGCCGAGGCCGCCGAGGCACTCCTGCCCCCGGGTGCCCCGCGCTTCGACGCGGGGGAGGGAATGGTCAAGGGGTCCGCCGCCTGGCTCATCGACCATGCGGGCTTCCGCCGTGGTTTCGCGCTGCCCACCGACGACGAGGGCGGCCCCCGTGCCTCACTGTCCACCAAGCATGTCCTGGCCCTCACCAACCGTGGTCGGGCCACATCGGAAGATCTGGAGGCGCTGGCCCGCACCGTGCGCGAGGGTGTGCGAGATGAGTTCGGCATCGAACTGGTGCCCGAGCCCGTGACCCTGGGGATCCGTCTCTGACAACACCCGCGGGCAGTCTCCCCGTCCTAGGGCAGTCTCCCCGTCCGCGGGGAGTCGCCAGCCGACATCCGAGGTCGACTCTCAGTGTCCGAGGGCATCCACGGTCGACTTCACAGCCCTGTACGCCCGGTTCTGATCCCGTGGGCCCGGTGAGGTCGACTGTCAGCACGGGCATCCGTCAGAACTTGCCGTTTCGGTCCCGGCACGCGTCAGAACTTGCCGTTTCGGTCCCGGCGTGACCAGAATCCGCGATCTGAGTCCCGTCTTTGACCAGGATCCGCCGTCTCGGTCCGGGAGTCCAGACAGGTG
>JBQEKJ010000244.1:0-3915 GCA_052103835.1 Pauljensenia sp. | reverse complement strand
ACACCGGAGGATCGCGTTCGTGGCGGGTTCGCCCGCCTCATTGACCACCATCGAGCGCCATCAGGGGTACCTGTCCGCATTGCGCATCAACGGGATTGATCCGGACCCCGGACTGACTGTGGGCTCGGACTTCACATTCGAGACGGGGCTGGGAGCTGCCCGCATGCTGCTGGCGCTGCCCGTGGATGCTCGGCCGACCGCGTTCTTCGCCGGCTCGGACTGGTCAGCCATGGGCGTGCTGGAGGGAGTCCGTGAGAAGGGACTGCGAGTCCCTGAGGACGTCTCGGTCGTCGGTTTCGACGACACGGCCCTGGCGATGTCCTCAGCCCCGCGACTCACCACCGTCCACCAACCGCTCACGGACATGGGTTCGACAGCGATCCGGACACTGGCCGACCTCCGCGCCGACATCGCGCCCACGGGCGCCATGAAGCTGAACACGCACCTGGTCGTGCGTGACTCCACAGGTCCCGTGCGCGCCTGAACTGCTTCGACGGGCGCGACGACGCCCCCACGGGGAACCCTGTCCGTGGGGGCGTCGACAGTAAGGGCCAGCGGGACTCCGGGGTGCCGCAACGGGTCAGCGTCCCAGGCCCGCCACCCTGGCGGCCTGTCGCGCTGCTCCCAGTGCGACGTACTCCCCGCTCGGGGGACGGTCGACGTGGGCATCCAGCATGTCCTCCGCCAAGGCCTGGACGGCCGTGGACTTCGCTCCGCCGCCCACCATTTGCACACCCTCGAGGGTCACTCCGAGGGTCCGGACCGCATCGAGTGCACCGCGCATCAGGCTCAGCAGTCCCTCCACCGTCGCTCGGGCCACATGGGCGCGGTCCGAGTTGGCCAGGGTCATCCCCTCCAGCGAGGCCGTGGCGTCGGGCAGGTTCGGGGTGCGCTCCCCCTCGAAGTAGGGAACGAGCACCAGACCACCGGCATCCGGGACCGACAGGGCAGCATCGTCGAACTCGTCGTAGGCCAGACCGGTCACCCGGGCCATGGCGTCGACGATCCGGGAGGCGTTGAGCGTGCAGGCAAGGGGAAGCCAGTTGCCGGTCGCGTCCGCGAATCCCGTGACCAACCCGGTGGGATCGGAGACGGGGTGGTCCGACACCGCGGCCACCACTCCCGATGTCCCCAACGAGAGCAGCGCCTCCCCCGGTTCCAGGTTCACACCGAGGGCTGACCCTGCGTTGTCGCCGCAGCCCGGACCGAGCACGATGTCACCCCAGCCCCGTTCGGGGTCACCATTCCCGGCGGCCTCCCACGGGCCCAGGATCCTGGGCAGGACGATCGCCTCTGTGTCCTCCTCCGAACGGCGCAGTGCACGAGCGAGGATGTCGCGACGATAACCTCCGCGGGCACCACCATCGGACGTCCCCGCTGCCGCGACCGCGCGATCCGTGTACCCCGTGCCTGAAGCATCGGAACGGTCGGTGACCAGGTCCGCCAACCGTCCGGTCCCCCTGATGCGCCAGGTGAGCCAGTCATGGGGCAGACACACTGCTGCGATGCGCGCGGCGTTGTCGGGTTCGTGGTCCGCCAGCCACCGCAGTTTGGTGACCGTGAGTGAGGCAACGGGCACCGAGCCGGTGGCCTCCGCCCACCACACCGCCCCAGCCTGGACGTCTCCGTCCCCGGCCTCGACGACGAGGTCGTGCGCAGCGGCAGCGGAACGCGTGTCGTTCCACAGCAGGGCAGGGCGAATCACCCGTCCCTGCTCGTCGAGGCAGACCATCCCGTGCTGCTGGCCGCCGACGGACAGGGCCGCGACGTCGTCGAGACCCCCTGCGTTCTCGACCGCTTCCAGGAATGCCTCCCACCACGCATCGGGATCGACCTCGGTCCCATCGGGATGCGCAGCCTTCCCTTCGCGCACGACGGTGCCGGTCAACGGGTCGACGATCACCACCTTGCAGGACTGTGTTGATGTGTCGACACCGGCGACGTGGAAACGATGCGCCTTCATCGGAACTCCTCTCCGCTGGAACAATGTCACCGCAAACCGGCGGCGCTCAGGCCCGCCCGAGCGTGTCGACGATGTAGTTGTTGATCGTTGCTTTGACCGACTCCAAATGGTCGGAGCGCGTCGATGCGAGGATCTGCGCCTGGGGCATGTCCAGCGCATGGGTCTCGAGGTTCGCCAGATTCGCGGTCCCGTCCTCGACGCTCGCACCCACACCCCCGTCGAAGGACTCGTAACGCTGCGCCACGAGATCCTCGATGAATCGTTCCTCGTGCATCTGCTCAGCCACCAGCAGACCTGCGGCATAGGAGTCCATGCCCACGACGTGCCCGCGGAAGAGGTCTTCGGAGGTGAACGAGGTCCTCCTGGGCTTCGCGTCGAAGTTCAGACCCCCGTGGGGGCCGATGCGACCCTCGTCGAGGATCTCCCACATGACGGAGGTCGTCTCGTACAGGTCGGAGGGGAACTCGTCGATGTCCCAGCCGATGAGCTTGTCACCCTGGTTCGCATCGAGCGATCCCAGCATTCCGGCCACACGCGCCACGCGGACCTCGTGCTGGTAGGTGTGGCCGGCCAGGTTCGCGTGGTTGCCCTCGAGGTTGAGCTTGAAGTCCCCGTCCAGGTCGTACGTCTGCAGGAAGGCGATCGAGGTCGCGGCGTCGAAGTCGTACTGGTGGGAGGTGGGCTCCTTCGGCTTGGGCTCGATGAGGAACTGGGCGTCGAGATCGATCTCGTGGGCGTAGTCCACCGCCATGTGGAGGAAGCGCGCCATGTGGTCCTGCTCGCGGCGGAGATCGGTGTTCCACAGGTTCTCGTAACCCTCACGCCCTCCCCAGAACACGTAGTTCTCGGAGCCGAGGCGCTTGGCGATCTCCAGGCTGTGCTTGAGCTGACCCCCCGCGTAGGCGAAGACCTCCGCGAAGGGTGAGGTCGCCGCCCCTGACAGGAAGCGGGCATTCGTGAAGAGACTGCTGGTGTTCCACAGCGGTCTGATTCCGGTCTCCGCCTGCAGCTCGGCCACCCGGTCCACGACACGGTCCAGGTTCGCATTCGTCTCGCGCAGGGTGTCGCCCTCAGGAGCGAGGTCGCGGTCATGGAAGCAGAAGTACCGAACCCCCAGTGTGCGGTAGAACTCGAAGGTGTAGTCCACCTTCGCCAGGGCGAGGTCCATCGGGTCCGTGAAGCGGTCGTAGGGACGTTGGGCGGTGCCCTCCCCGAAGGGATCCACGAGGCGCTGGTCGAAGGTGTGCCAATAGGCCACCGCAAACCTCAGCCAGTCCTCCATCGGCTTCCCCGCGACCACACGGTCGGGCTGGTAGTAGCGGAAGCCCAGACCCTGCTCCCGCGAGGCCCTCCCGACGAAGGGGATGGGTTCGATGTTCCACAGGTCACTCATGACCGGCACCTCCATGTGCAAGGACACGGCCCCTGTGCCGTGTCATCTGTTTTGTTGCTGACCAAAACATTATAGGACTGTCCCGTGATCCGCAAGAGTCCGGCTATGGTCGGACGATGAGCATTGGACGGACGTCCCGTATTCCCGCTCTGACCCATCCGTCCAGACACATCGGAGGGAGTCAGCGCACCGGGGTAACGGCCGAGAGCCTGAGAGCGATGAACCTCTCCCTCGTGCTGAGCCACGTTCTCGCCGACCCCGGCGGGGTCTCCCGTGCGGCCGTCGCCGCGGCCACTGGCATCACCCGCGCGACCGTTTCACGCCTGGTCGACGAACTGATCGGTGCGGGTGCCCTCTCCGAACTGGCTCCTTTGAACCCTGGCAGGGGCCGTCCCGCAGTTCCGCTGGTCCCCCGCCGGGGCCGCTTCGTCGCCCTGGGGCTCGAGGTCAATGTCGGATCACTCTCCGCGCGCGCCGTCGACCTGACGGGCGCCGTGTTGGCGGAGGAGGTCGTCTCCGGTGACTTCTCCACCACCGGGCCCGATGTGGCCATGGAGGA
>JBQEKJ010000243.1:0-3924 GCA_052103835.1 Pauljensenia sp. | reverse complement strand
CTGGCCGGCGTCGAGGTCGACCGTCGCATGCTCGCCGAGCTCGCGGTCAACGAGCCCGCCGCCTTCGCGAGCCTCGTCGAGACGGCCAAGGCAGCCCTGCCCGCGGACGTCAACGCCGCCAAGCAGGCCTGAGACAGACGGATCAGGACCCCGTGTCCGACCGATCTGACGCAGAGCGCCCGTCCATCCTGGACAACCCCCACGCAGAACGCGTGAGGCGGGTTGCCGGGTTGGCCGGGCGCTCCGCGCGTTCACGCTCGGGTCTCATGCTCGTCGACGGCCCGCAGGCCGTGCGCGAGCTCGTGACCCACCGCGGCGAGCATGTGCGCGACGTGTACCTGAGCGGGCACGCCGCGCAGCAACACCCCGACATCCTGGAGGCCGCACGTGCCTCCACCCGTTGGGTGCACGAGGTCACCGACGAGGTCGCCCGCGCCATGTCCCCCGATGCCCAGGGCGTCATCGCCGTGGCCCGGTCCGAGGCCGTCGGTGACGGTACACCTCGAGCTGGCGGGGGACCGGTTGTCGTCCTCGCGCGAGCACAGGACCCCGGCAACGCGGGGACCATCATCCGCACGGCCGACGCCATGGGTGCCTCACGTGTGGTGCTGACCCGTGACTCCGTCGACGTGCGCAACCCGAAGGTCCTGCGCGCCTCGGCCGGCTCCGTCTTCCACCTCCCCGTGGCGACAGGCGTCGAGTTGGGTTCCCTCGTCGAGGACGTGCACGAGGGCGGCTCCGTGGTGATGGGCACCTCAGGTGCCGATGGGTCCCTGGAGTTGTCCGACCTGCTCGCAGAGGCGATGCGCCTGGGGGAGGGGGCACTCACCGTGTCCCACGCCTGGGTCCTGGGCAATGAGGCGCAGGGGCTGTCGCCCCTGGAGGAGGATGCCTGTGACGTCCTCGTCCGCATCCCCATGACCGGCCAGGCAGAGTCCCTGAACGTCTCATCCGCAGCTGCCATGTGCCTCTTCGCCTCGCAGTGCGGGACCATCGCGCGTCGTTCCTGACCGCGCGACCTTCCTGGCGGCTCGAAGCCCCGGCCCGCCACGCGCGGGCCCGGCCCCTGCCGGTCCGGTCGATCCTTCTCGGCCCGGGATACCGGGGCGGGGTGAGGGGGACACCCGTCCCCCGCATCGGTGCGGGTCCCGGCCCACTCCCCGATAGGCTGGGCGCATGCGCGTGCGAGACCTGGACGAATCCGAACTCATCTCCCTCCTGACGGCCGTGTTGCCGACGGGGGAGCGCACCCTTCTGGGTCCCGGCGACGACTGCGCCTTCGTGGCATCGCCCGAGGCGGGCTTCCTGGTGACCACGGACGTCCTGGTGGGCGGTCACCACTTCCGCACGGACTGGTCCTCACCCGACGAGATCGGTGCGCGCGCCGCAGCCCAGAACCTCGCGGACGTCGCCGCCATGGGAGGACGCACCTCCTCCCTGGTCGTCTCCCTGGTCCTGCCCCCCGACACTCCGGTCGACTGGGTGGTCGCACTGGCTGCAGGGTTCGGCGAACGCGCCCGCCTGGCGGGAGCCGGCGTGGTGGGAGGGGACCTCTCCTCCGGCGAGGAGGTCGTCGTCTCGGTCACGGCCCAGGGCTGGACGCACGAAGCCCCGGTGCTGCGCAGCGGGGCCCGGCCCGGGGACATCCTGGCCATTGCGGGGACGCTGGGCCGGTCCGGCGCAGGCCTGGAACTGCTCTCACGCGGACTGGTGGATCCCTCTTGCCACGACGCGGAGGTCCTGGGGGGCCTGGCGGAGGCCGTGGCCACGTACCGGGCGCCCACACCTCCCCTGGAGGCCGGCCCGACGGCCGCGGCCCATGACGCCCACGCGATGATGGATGTCTCGGACGGACTGGTCATGGACTCCGGCCGCATGGCACGCGCCTCCGGTGTGATCGTCGAGCTCGACCCGTCTCTGCTCGCTCCCGACGTGGGAGCCCTCGAGGCACCGGCACGCGCCTGTGGGCGTCCCGCCCTGGACTGGGTGCTCTACGGGGGAGAGGACCACCCCATGCTGGCCGCCTTCCCACCGCGGGTGGTGCTGCCCACCCCCTTCCGCCCCATCGGGGTGATCGGAGCGGTGGAACCAGAGGGACTTCCGCGGGTCAGACTCGACGGCACCGACATCATCGGCGGCTGGGACCACTTCCGGCACTGAGCGCCGACATCCGCCCGCCCGGCCGACGTGGGCAGGTTCCGGAGGCACTCGGGTGCGCACGGGGTCTCCTCCCGGGCACCACTGCTTCCTGCCCCCGCACGCCTGGTCCTCACACGCAACTGACCGGGGCATCAGGATGGGAGCGTGGTGCGTGTGATCGATTCCCTGTGGGTGCAGGCCGAGACACGCCTCTGCTCCCGTCTGTCCACGGACCGGTTGAGGACCTCCCGTGAACTGCGGCCGGTGCATGGTATACAGGTTCAGGCGCCCGGAGTCCCAACGCGACGCGATTGACACAGTGTGAATGCTCCCGAAATGGAAGAGGCGGACATGGACGACACGACACACGACGGAACAGGGGCGGGCTTCCGTCCACCTGATGGCCCGACGGACGAGGGCGCGGGCACGGCGGGAGCAGAGGCCCCAGCTACTGAGCCACAGCCCGGGTCGGAACATCCCGTGCCCTCACCCCAGGAACAGACGCCGGCTCCCGGGAGTGGCGCTGGTGCGCAGCAGCAGGGTGATGCGGTTCCGGCCTCACCGGCCGGGCCCGAACGGGTGCAGGACCCGAACCCCCTCCAGCCGGGTGGACAGGTCCCACCGGGAACAGATGCGTCCTGGGGCATCCCACCGGCACAGCCGACGGGTGGCGCGGGACCGTTCGCAGGTGCGCCGGGCGGAGCGCCGATGGGCACACCCCCGAGTGCCGTCCCCCCGGTCGCCGCCCCGTCAGCACCTCCCGGACCCATGGCGCTGCAGATCCGGTGGATCTTCTCGCCGGAGGGACTGAAGACACTGGCGATGCTTGTCGGCTCCGCCCTGGTCCTGGGCCTCGTGTCCGGAGTCCTCTACGCGATCGGCGTGTGGGCCAGTGGGGGTAGTGAGGCCATCGGAAACGTCGTCCCGTTGGTGGGGACACTGACGGGTCTGGCTCTCGGAGGCGGGCTCCAGCTGGGAGTCGGTGGGATCGCAGGTGCCTCCCTGACCATGCTGTCCCTGGGTACACTCGTGGCCCTGGCCGTCGTGATCTCACGCGTCGTGCGCGCTCGTGCCCACGCGGATGGAACTGTGAGGGAGACTGCGCCGACAGTTGTCCGCGCCCTGTGCGAAGGCGCCCTGGTCGCTGTCGTCATGACCCTGGTCACGGCCTTCTTCAAGGTCTCCTTCGAGATTCCCTTCGTGGGGGATGACTCCCTGTTCCGCTCCAACGCCGCGCTGACCCTGTTGGTCCAGCTCGCAGTGGTCTCCGCAGCGGACTTCTCGGGACGCCAGCGCGCTGCGGGAACCCGCTGGGTCCCCTCATTCCTGCTGCGTGTCGCCGCCCCCGCCCGTGAGGTGATCGCTGCGCACGTCGTCCTCTTCGCGGTCTTCGGCGTCGTGACGATCGTCATGGCACTGATTGCCGCAGTACGTGGGGGCAGCCCCTCATTGCTGTTCCTGGCACCGATGATCCTGCCGAACCTCGTGATGATGATGACCGGTCTGGGTCTCCTCGGTGGCGTGCAGGCCGGGCTCGGTGCTTTCGGTGGCAACTCGCAGACACTGTGGGCCTGGGACATCGGGTCCGGATGGGGGTGGTTCCTGCTGCTCGCCGGTGCCGTGGCCGTATTCCTCGCGGCGGCACGGGTCGGGGTCCGACGCGTGCGCACCGTGGCCCCCGTGTGGTCCAGGACCTGGCAGATGCCGACCATCGCACTGTTCGCCTGGCTCCTCGTGGGTCTGGGCCTCAGTGGCGTCCGCCTCAGCGGCGGCACGGACTACTTC
>JBQEKJ010000242.1:0-3930 GCA_052103835.1 Pauljensenia sp. | reverse complement strand
GCCCGGTGGAACGTCACGCGGGCCGGTCCGGCTGCCTCCATGAGGCGGACGAGGGCGGGCTCGTCCACCCGGTGGTCCTCCCGCAGGGCCCCGATGACGTACCCGACCTCGACACCGCCGGGAGCGACCAGGTCGCGCAGCGTGCCGATCCGCGAGCACATGGCCCCGACCTCGTCCCCCGAGAAGGTGAAGCTCCCCGGGCGGGGACGGATGAGGACCTGGATGCCCTCGGGAGGGGCGCAGGCAAACGATCCGGACACGGTGTTCTCCGAGGGCGTCAGTCCCCCGCAGGAGAGGTCGCGGCAGACCTCGACCCTGTCCGCACCGCGGTCCCGCGCCGCGCGCACGCCGGCGATGTCCTCCACGCAGATCTCCACCGTCGTCATGGCGCCCACCCCAGGTAGTCCGTGGAGTCCACGGCGCGGCACGCGAGGATGGCAGCACCCCATTGGCCAGCCGTTCCACCCAGCTCGGAGGCGACGGTCTCGGGTGGGTGCCGCCATGCCAGCATGGAGGCCATCCGACGTCGCAGGGGAGTCAGTAGGGTCTCCCCGGCATTCGACAGCCCACCTGCGATGATGATCCTTCCCGGATCGACGCTCAGGGTGAGGTGAGTGAGGACGAAGGCCAGCGCCGACACCGCGTCGGACCACACCTTGTCGGCGACGTCGTGGTCGCCGAGATGTGCCTCGACCTCCCGGGCGCTGGCAACAGGGCCACCCAGCTGATGGAAGCGGCGGGCGATGCCCGTGGCAGAGGCATAGACCTCCAGGCAGCCCTTCTGGCCGCAGGCACAGGGCTCACCATCGATGACCACCGGGACGTGGCCGATCTCCCCGGCAGTGAAGGTCTCCCCGGGCCAGACACCGCCCTGGAGGCACAGCGCGGCAGAGATCCCTGTGCCAATGGGGATCAACAGGCTCGACCGGACGCCCCTGCCTGCACCGAAAGTGGTCTCCGCGAGGCCAGCGCTCCGTCCGTCGTGCCCCAACAGCGTGGGTCGACGAGTGGCCCGAGCAACGTCTGCGGAGACAGGTGCGTCGTCGAGATCCAGGTTGGAGGCATAGACGACGACCCCGCGGTCCTCATCCACGACCCCCGGGGTCACCACTCCGATGCTCGCGATCTCCGGGTTGGCGTCTACCAGCTCCACAGCGACTCGGCAGATCTGGGAGCTGGTCGAGGATTGCGTCGGCACCGTGGCGGTTCGCACGACAGTCCCTCCTTGGTCGACAACCAGGGACTTGATGGTGGTCCCACCGACGTCGATGCCAGCGAAGAGCCGGCTCACGGGGTCACGACTTCCGCCTGGAGCTGTGGGTCAGGCATGTCGGGATCGAAGGGGAACATGGGACGGTGGATGTGGTGATGACCCAACCGGACGAGGTCCTGGTCCACACCGCCAGGGGTCAGGGCCATCATCCAGTCCGACTGGGCCTCGTACAGATCGGGCTCGAGGTACCCGATCTTGACGACCACGACGTCTGCTGCTCGGGGGTCGAGTCCCAGACGCTCGAACTGCTCGAACTGTGTGTACTGGTTCCGGTGCTCCGTCACCACGATGGTGAGGCCGCCGGTTCGCACGGCTGCGGTGTGGCCCCCGCGTGGGTCATCGCACAGTGCGGTGACGGTGGCCGAGACCGACTGCGGTCCGGGGGCGCGGGAGTCGACATGTCCGCCGATCTTGAGCTCCACCTGTGCGCCGACCCCCGCCTCCCAGCAGACCTCGGCGGCGGCCGGGTCGTAGATCGAGGCGTGGATGACGTCCAGGGTGGCATCGCGCACGGGTTTCCACTGCAGCAGTGCACCCAGTGCGACGGTGACGTCGTCCGCGCCGCCCGCTCCCGGGTTGTCACCGGAGTCCGAGATGAAGAAAGGGCGGGGGGCGTCGACGGCGTGCCGGAGGCACTCCTCCATCGTCCCGACCGGCGAGACGAAGGCGAACTGGCGGCGCACCCGCCAGAACTCACCGGCCAGGAGCTCTGCCTGGCGGGCGACCTCAGAGACCTCGTCGCCGGTCACCACGACGGCACCGGTGCAACGGGGCTGGTCCGCCCACGCGAACCCGACCCAGATTGCCGCATCGAGGATGCCCGGGAGCGCTTCGACGCGTGGGACCAGGGCATACAGGCTCTTGGCCGGTTCCACCCGGGTCGAGGTCTTCTCCCCGGGAAGGAGGACAGGCACGTGCACCAACGCCTTCGCGGGTTTGCCTGCTCCGGTGACCAGGCGCTCCACCAGGTTGTGGGCCGCTCGCTCGCGGGACTCCCACGCATCCTCATGGGGTGCCATGCGGTAGCACGTGAGCAGGTCACACTCTCGGAACAGCTGCTCGGAGACATTGCCATGGAGGTCCATCGAGGCCGAGACCACGGGATCTTGGCCGATCACCGTGCGGATGGCGTCGATGAGGTCCCCTTCCACGTCGTCGTACCCGTCGACACTCATGGCCCCGTGGATGTCGAAGAAGATGCCATCGAGCCCGGGGAGCTCCCGGAGGGTGGAGACGATCTCCGTCTTCCATGCCTCGTACGCGTCGTGCTCCACCACCCCGCCGGGAAGGGCGCGTGCGTGGAGAACCGGGATCCAGTCCACTTCCCGGGACCAGGGCTGGTCGATCCACTGGTAGCGGGCGAGCAGGTCCGCACCCCTCGTGATGACGAAGTCATCGGCTGTCGAGATGTAGGGAGTGAAGGTCGAGCTCTCGATGTGGAGCCCGCAGATCGCGATCCTGGGTCGGGGCATGGTCATGACTCCTTCGGGATTGAGGTGTGGTGGTGGGCGCCCGTTGTCATGGCATCCGCCAGGCCCCACAGGGCCGCGTCCATGCCTGAACGCGAGCGCTCGACGGAGATGTGCTCCATGACAGACGGAAGGCAGCGCTCGTGCAAGGCCTGCCGGACACCCGCTGTGAATGCGTCGACGGCCGAGAGTGTGCCACCGATGATCAATGCCTGTGGGTCCAGGAAGGCCACATTGTGTGCCAGGGCCTCACCGAGCAGGATGCCCGTGTTGCGCAGGGCATTGACCACTTCGGGTTCGCCGTCCCGGGCGGCAGCGAGGAGGGCCCGGTTGTCGGGGATGTCGAGGCCCCGATCCACGAGGTCCCGGCGCACGGCTTCCGCGGAGGCCACGGTGTCCAGGCATCCTGTATTGCCGCATTGACAGGGGCGGTCCCCTCCCGCGGCGACCGGCACGTGCGTGATGTCGCCGGCGACCCCGTGGGAACCCCTGTGCACGTCACCGCCGAGGACGAGTGCCCCACCGATGGCGGAACCGGCCTTGACGTAGATGAAGTCGTCGAGCGCCGGTTGGGACGGGGTCCCATTGTGGCGCCGCCAGGAGTGTTCTCCACGTGCCCCGATACGCGCGTCATTCTCTACCGTCAGGGGGAGGTCGGAGGCCTCGGCGACGAGGGCGGGCACATTGCAGCCGTTCCACCCGGGCATGCGGCTGGGGCCCACCACGGTGCCCGTCGTGATGTCCACCGGACCCGGGAGGGCGATCCCGAGATCCGTGAGCTCGACGTCGCATTCGTCAGCGAGTGCCCTCCCGCGGGCGAGGAGCTGGTCCAGGACCGACCGGGGTCCCTGGGCGATCTCGATGTCGAGGCTGAGGGTGTCGGAGACGACCCCGGAGGCATCGGCCAGGCCCACACGGGCATGGTGTGCGCCGAGCTCGCTGACGAGTCTGCGGCGTTGGTTCGGGACGACCTGGAGGTTTCGTCCCGGCCTGCCGCCTGTTGGCTCCGTGCCGGCCCCTTCACGGACCACCCCCACGCGCATCAGGCGTGACACGACACCCGAGACGGTCGACGCGGCCATCCCCGTGCTCCGACAGATGTCTGCGCGCGTCGTGGCCTGTCCGGATGCGATGAGATCGAAGACTTCGTCGTCGGGTCCACGCCGTCGTCGAGGCATTGGCCACTTC
>JBQEKJ010000241.1:0-3933 GCA_052103835.1 Pauljensenia sp. | reverse complement strand
ATCCCCGGAGACCCTGCGGTCCTGCGCCTGGACTCCCGGCTCGCACTCCTCACCTCTCCGGACCCCGTGCCCGGCGAGGGACAGGTCCTCATCCGGGTCGCTGCCGCAGGCGTCAACCGCGCCGATGTCGCACAGGCCCGCGGGCACTATGCCCCACCCTCCGGTGCGCCCGTCTCGCTCGGCCTGGAGTGCTCCGGCACCGTCGTCGACTCAGGCCCCGGCGTCACTCGGTGGCAGGTGGGCGACCGGGTGTGCGCACTGGTCACCGGCGGCGCCTGCGCCGACCTGTGCCTCGCGGAGGAGAGCCACGTCCTCCCGCTCCCCCTCACCTCACTCGACCCCGCGGCCGACCCGCGCTTCACGCCCGGTTTCTCCCATCTCAGTGACGAGGACGTCCTGGAGACCCGCGTCCCGCGGGAACTGGCCCCGCACGTCCTGGCAGCCACCCTCGTCGAGGCCGCAGCCACCGCTTGGCTCAACCTGGTCGAGATCGGTGCCCTCTCCCGCGATGCCTCCGAGAACGCGGGCCGGTCCGTCCTCGTCCAGGGCGGCACGGGCTCGGTGGGCACGATCGCCATCCAGGTCGCGCGCGCATTGGGGTGTCGGGTCCTTGCCACGGCCGGATCCCCCGAGCGCGCGGTCGCCTGCGTCTCCCTCGGAGCCCATGCGGCCCTGGACCGCCACGACGAGCTCGCGCCCTTCATTGCCACCCACACCCACGGGCGCGGGGTCGACCTGGTCCTGGACGTGACCGGCGCCGGGTCACTGGGCCCCAACCTCAATGCCCTGACCCAGGGTGGCACGTTGATCGTCATCGGCCTCCTGGGCGGCGGCGTCGGGGAGATCGATCTCCGACGGCTCCTGATGCGCAACCTCACCGTGCGCGGCACCACGTTGCGTTCCCAGACCAGCGCACGCCGCGCCGAGGTCTGCGACTCGTTGGAGACCTGGGTGTGGCCTCTGGTCCGCCGTGGCCTGGTGCGCCCGGTGCTGTCCGAGGTCGCGCCACTGGAGGACGCTGCGAGGGTCCACGAGTCCATGCGGGCCGGTGGCCGGATCGGGTCACGCGTCCTGCTCCCCTGAGCTTCCTCACAGGTGCCCTGCGGGACCGGGACGCTCGCCCGGAACGGAAGCACCGACGACGCGAGTGGGCCACCCTCGTCGATGACGGGCCCTCACACCACGCTTCCCTCAGCGCATGCGAGTGGCCACCTGCGTGGCCCCGGCCCGGGCATAGCGGCGCTGGCTGCGTCGGCCCCACGCCTCTGCGGCCTTGGAGATCGCCAGGTTGATGAGAATGTAGAGGACCGTGACCAGCAGGTATGTCTGGATGAGGTTACCCGTGGAGGAGACCAACACCTTCGCCGAGTACTGCAGCTCCGAGTACGAGACTGCGTATCCGAGTGTCGTGTCCTTGAGCAGGACCACGACCTGGGCGAGGAGGCCGGGCATGACCAGTCTCACCGCCTGGGGGAAGATCACGTAGCGCATGGACTGGGCGTGGGTCATGCCCACAGCTGCCGCAGCCTCCCCCTGCCCGGCGGGGAGGGCGAGGATACCTGCGCGGAACACCTCGGCGATGGTGGCACCCGAGCACAGGCCGATGGGGATGACGAGCTTCCAGTACAGGTCCGGGTTGATGCCGTAGCGGGGCAGGGCGATGAAGAAGATGTAGATGAGCAGCAGCAGCGGCATCGCCCGGAAGAACTCGATGAGCCCGGTGGACACCCAGCGCAGGAGCTTCTGCTGGCTCAGCCGCCCCAGGGCCAGGACCACACCCAGGGGCAGCGCGATCGCGGCCGCGCCGAGCGCACCGAGCATGGTGTTGCGCAGCCCCTTGAGCAGGTAGCGCTGGATGGGCCATTCGAGGAAGGCCGCCCACTTCTCCGGCGCGAGCTGCCCGTTGACGCCGAAGAGGTAGACCGCGTAGGCGATACCGAGCGCCACGAGCACCAGGGAGACGGCCGTGATCCAGCGGATGCGCGCCACCGCCCGGGGGCCGGGCGCATCGAAGAGGGCGGTGGGACCCGTGCCCACGCTCCTGGCGCGAGTGGTCGTCGCTGCACTCATCGCAGGACCCTCAGCTTCCTCTCGAGACGGTCACCCACGGCCCCGGCCAGCAGGGCGATCACCAGGTACATGACGGCGGCCACCATGAAGGTCTCCAGGCCGCGCGCCTCCTGGTTGTTGATCCACGAGACGGTGGCTGTCAGGTCACGCACACCGACCACACCGGCCAGGGAGGAACTGATGAGCACCCCGATGAACACGGTGACGAGTGGCTGGACCATGGAACGCACCGCCTGGGGCAGGACCACCCGACCCAGCACCCCGGAGAAGGTGAACCCCAGGGAACGGGCGGCCTCGATCTGCCCGGCGGGAACGGCGTTGATGCCCCCGCGCACCGCCTCGCACAGGAATGCCCCGCCCACACAGATCATCGAGACGATCACCGAGGTCGTGAAGGACATGGTGATGCCGATCTCGGGCAACGCATAGACCACGACGATCATGAGGCTCATCAGGGGGACGTTGCGGAAGATCTCGACGAACACCAGCCCGACCGCGCGCAGGGGCGCGATCGGGCTGATGCGGAACGCGGCCATGAGGGTACCCACGACGGCGGCACCGATGAAGGCCAACACCGTCAGCTGCAGGGTGACTCCCAGTCCAGCCAGGAAATCCCCGCGGTACTCCCACAGGACCATGTCTCAGTCGCCTTCCGGACTCAGTTGATGCCCTCGCCGATGGTGGGGGGTGTGGGCTCGGTCTTGATGTCGGTCTGGGCCTGGATGGTCTGCTTCCACAGGTTCAGCCAGGAGCCGTCATCCTCGATCTTCTGGAGGAAGTCGTTGATGAATGCGACTGCGTCGGAGTCCTTGGGCACGCCCAGGCCGTAGAGGTCGGCATCACCGAAGGGCTCGCCCACGACCTTGAGGTTGTCGGGGTCCTTCACGACGTTGTTGAGCAGCAGGGTCTGGTCGATGACGTAGGCGTCGGCGCGACCCTGTTCGACGGACTGCACGGCCTGGGCGTTGTCGGGCAGCGCCAGGACGGTGGCATCGGGTGCGAACTCGGCAATCGTCGCCTCACCCGTGGAACCGGCCTGCGTGGTGACCGTCTTGCCGGCCAGGTCCTCCACGCTGCTGATGTCCGCGTTGTCCGCCTTGACCATGATGCCGGCCTGGGAGGAGTAGTACGGACCGGCGAAGCTGATGCGCTCCAGACGCTCCGGTGTGATGGAGTAGGTGGCGGCGACGACGTCGACCTGGTTGTTGACGAGCAGTTCCTCACGGGTGTCGACGGAGACCTGCGTGAGGGATGTCTTGGAGGCATCGCCCAGGATGTAGCGGGCCAGCAGCTGGGTGAGACCCGCGTCGAAGCCGGTGACGACCCCGGTGGTCGGGTCCAGGAACGAGAAGAGGGTCGAGGTCTCGGTGCCACCGACCCTGAGGGTGCCCGACTCCTTGACCGCCGTGGCCCATTCGCTGGCCGCAATGGTCGCGTCATCCGCCACGGGTCCGCCGTTGATGATGGCGTCGTAGGCGGAGTTGGAGGACTCGAAGCCTCCGCCGGCTGCTGCGCCGGACTCCCCGGACTCCCCGGACTCGGAGCCGCCGCCACATGCGGACAGCGCCAGCATCGCGGCGGCTCCCATGGCGAGTGCGGCCAGGGGGCGCTTGGCCAGGTGGTGCCGTGTCGTACTCATCGGTTCTCCTTGTGTCGGTGCGGCGCCGGGTGGGCGTCGCGGTTGGGATGCGTCCCTACGCTGCGACCCGTTCCCGGGTCACGATGCGCAGGTGGTCGAGGAGGGCCCCGAGGGGCCCGGGGTCGGAAGCGGGATCCTCCGGGTGCCACTGGACCCCGTAGACCGGTGCGGAGGTGTGCTCCACCGCCTCGACGGTACCGTCCGGTGCGGCTGCCGTCAGGAGC
>JBQEKJ010000240.1:0-3936 GCA_052103835.1 Pauljensenia sp. | reverse complement strand
CCCGCGTGCGCCGCAGCTGCGGCCCCATCCAGCGCAGGGCGATGAGCTGCTGGAGATTGGGACGTCGTCCCACCAGCAGGGCCAGACCCGCACTGAGCAGCGGCAGCAGCACCGGGACGGGGAGCATCCAGGAGACACCCATCAGGCGTCACCTCCCCGCGTGGAGCCGGGCTCTGTCGTTGTATCCCCCGCACCGCGGACGAGGGCGTCGCCGTCGCTCCCCGGGTCCTCGGAGTCGTAGTTGATGCCCTCGTCCTCGTCACCCGTGGTCGCCTCGGCATGTGCCAGTGCCGCCTCGTGGGCGGCGCGCTGGGCGAGGAGGCGGTCCTCGACGTCGTCGACGACCTCGTCGTGGCCGCTCAGGTGCCAGGACCGGTAGGCCAGGGCGAGGCCGAAGGCGGTGGTGCCCAGGGACAGGACGATGGAGGTGAGGATCATCGCCTGGGGCAGCGGGTCCGCCATGTTTGCAGGGTCCTCCAGCCCGAGCAGGGGTGGGCGCCCGGCAGCACCGCCGGAAGCGAGAATCAGGACGTTGACACCGTGCGTGATCAGACCCAGGCCGATGAAGATCCGGGACAGGGAACGATCCAGCAGCAGGTAGACACCGGTGGCGACCAGGCCGCCGGAGATGATCAGCAGGACCAGGGAGGGAACGGTCATCGTGTCCCCTCCTGGTCCGTGGCCGTGTTGGTGCCCTCTTCGATCGCCGTGGCCGCCCGCGGGGCGGTGGAATCCCCGGTGGAGGGACGCCCGGGCGGGTCGGCGGCCACCACCGGTGCGCCCGGCCCCCCGGGCGAGGAGTCCCGGGGCCTGGCGGCAGCCGGATGGACCGCACCCCCGGGCACCGAGCCCGCAGCGACCGGAGCGGGGGCGCCCTCGTCAAGGGTGGAGGGCGCGGGCGCAGCCCGCCTGCGGCGCTCAGCGGCGGACTGACGGTCGATCTCGGCGCCGGCGGCGGAGACGAGGTCGAGGACCAGGCCCACCACCAGCACGTAGACACCGACGTCGAGGATCATGGCGGTCGTGAAGTGCAGGTCACCCAGGATGCCCAGGTGGATGTCGACGGCAGTCGACTGGAGGACGGCATTGCCGAAGAGCAGGGGCAGCATGGCCCCGGCCCCCGCGATGAACAGGCCCAGTCCCATGACGCGACCTGCGGGGATCGGCATGGCCTCGCCGAGTTCGTGGCGGCCGCCCGCCAGATAGCGCAGGACGAAGGCCAGGCCCGCCACCACACCACCGGCGAAGCCACCTCCCGGGGAGTTGTGGCCGACGAAGAGCAGCCACACCGACAGCAGGAGCATGGTCGGGAAGAGGAGCCTGGTCGTCACCTCCAGGACGGTGGAGCGGTCCTGAGGGCGCAGGGCAGAGACGGCGGGGAGGAAGGGGCGCTGCTCCGTGGCGCTGGGGGCGCGGTCGATGCGTCCCGAACGGGAGCGCAGGTAGATCAGGGACGCCACACCGGTGGCGGTGACGAGCAGCACCGAGAGCTCGCCGACGGTGTCCCAGGCGCGGATGTCGACGAGGATCACGTTGACGATGTTCTGGCCGCCGCCGAACTCCAGGGCCTCGCTGGGCATGAGTGCGGAGACCGGGGCGTGGATTCGCGCGGACGCCGCGTAGAGGCCGGTCAGGACGACCCCGACGCCGACGGCGCCCGCGATCGCCAGGTGGAGCCAACGCGCAGCGGCCAGGGGCCGGTCGGAGAAGTAGCGCGGGAGCTTGCGCATGACCAGGACGAAGACGACCATCGCGACCGCCTCGACGACGATCTGGGTGAGCGCCAGATCGGGTGCACCCTGCGAGGCGTAGAGCAGGGACACGCCCAGGCCCACGGCGCCGAGGGCGAAGACGGCACGCATACGTCGCCGGGAGCGGGCGGTCATCATCGCGGCGAGGAGGACGATCACCGCGATGCCGACCTGCAGGGGGGAGTCCGCCCAGCGCACCGTCACCGGCCCCGGTGGGGTGATGAGGATCGAGGCTCCCACCGCGGCCACCATGGTGAGCATGATGGTCGACAGGTTCCAGGGCAGGGAGCCCTGTTGGGTGAGGCGTGTCAGTCGGGCGGCGATGATCTCCAGCTCCCGCAGGGTCCAGGAGTAGAGGCCGACCGCCGACAGCGGGGGCGAGACCCGCTTCTGCAGGGCCTCGAAGGCGGGGGCGACACGGGCCAGGAGCGCGCCACCGACCAGGACGGCGGCGGTGAGCGCTGCGGGCTCCCATCCGGACCACCACGCCAGGTGCGCGCTGCCGGGGAGCAGTGTGGTGGCGGGGGCGAAGAGGTTCTCCAAGGTGTGGGGGAGGAAACCGAGCAGGGCGCCCGCGGAGAGCACGACGATGGGGAGGAGCATGGGACGCGGGGTCGGGCGCACCGTGACCTCCTCGCTCACCTCGCGGGTACCGAAGGCTCCCCACCAGGCGCGCCAGGAGTAGGCGACGGTCAGCACGGACCCTGCGGCCACGACGAGGGCGACGAGGACGTCCACCAGCGGTGCCGAGCCCACCCACCCAGCCTCCGAGCCGTGCAGGAGGGTCGCCAGGAGCGCCTCCTTGCCGAGGTAGCCGGTGGTGAGCGGCACTCCCGCCATGGACAGGGCCGCGAGACCGGCCGCTGCGGCCAGGACGGGCATGCGCCGGGCCAGGCCGGTGAGCTTGCGCCGGTCGCGGGTGCCCGTCGCGGACTCGACGGCGCCGACCGTGAGGAACAGGGTGGACTTGAAGAGGCTGTGGGCGAGCAGCATGGTCAGTCCCGCGGCCATCGCCCCGGCACTGCCCTGCCCGACGGTGGCGGTGATGAGGCCCAGCTGGGAGACGGTCCCGTAGGCGAGCACCAGTTTGAGGTCCTGCTGGCGCAGGGCCCTCCAGCCTCCCAGGAGCATGGTCGCCAGGCCGAGCGCGACGACCACCGGGGACCAGCCCGGCACCTCCGTGAGGCCCGGCGCCATCCGCGCCACCAGGTACACGCCGGCCTTGACCATGGCCGCCGCGTGCAGGTAGGCGGAGACGGGTGTGGGGGCCGCCATGGCACCGGGCAACCAGAAGTGGGCGGGCACCAGTGCCGACTTCGTGGCGGCGCCGGCGAGGACCAGCAGCGCCCCGATGACGACCTGGGGTGAGGTCGGGTCCATGGTGCCGCTGGCCAGCGCGTCGACGAGCTCCGAGAGGCGGAAGGATCCCCCGGGCGCCAGGCCCAGCATGACGAAGCCCGCGAACATGGCCAAGGACCCCGAGGAGGTCACCAGCAGCGCCTGGCGGGCAGCACCCCGGGCCGGGCGACGGTCATAGTGGTGGCCGATGAGCAGGAAGGACAGCAGGGAGGTGGCCTCCCAGAAGAGGTAGAGCCCCATGGAGTGGTCGACGGTGACGACCCCGAGCATGGCGCCGGCGAAGCCGACGAAGACCCCGGCGAAGCGGCCCAGACCCGACGAGGTGTCGGAGAAGTACCCGGAGGCGTAGACGAGGACCAGGGCACCCACACCGCCCACGATGAGGGTCATCAGCCAGGAGAGCGGGTCCAGGCGGAACCAGAGGTCCATGTCCAGGCCCGGGATCCACGTGAGGTGCTCGGTTGGCGGGGTGTCGGCGAAGGCGGCGCGGGTGTTCAGCGCGGCCCAGGCGGCAGCCGCTGCCGGGACGAGTGCGAGGAGGGCCAGGGCGCGCCGCCCGAGGCGGCGGACCAGGGTGGGTGCTGCGAGCGCCGCGGCGAGGTGCGCGGCGAGCAGCACGATCATCTGGGCTCCTGGTCGTCAGGGTGCGGTGAGGGCAGACCGGGTCGGACGAACGTCGACCCGGAGCCCGACGCCGCCTCACCGGCCCACGTCAAGGGTAATGCACCAGCCAAGACCCCGCCCGGCATGCCCACCCCGCGCCCCTCGCCTCTCGCCGAAGTCCGTCCGGTAACTTGCCGAGGTCCGTCCTGTTCCGAGCGTGCGG